>JAVJPD010000336.1:0-4635 GCA_040216475.1 Rhodospirillales bacterium | reverse complement strand
GCCGGATGAGATCCTGTTCCATCCAGATGCAGGGATTGAAGCTTTTATAACGATAGTAAGTCGCGGCGGTACCGAACAGGGCGAGGCCGATCACGATCAGCAGAGCGTTCTTCATGGGGTGTATATGCGCGAGAACGGCGGGAAGTTCAATACGCGTATTCCGTGAACACCGGATTGACGCTTTTATCCCAGCGGTGTTCATAGGCCGACATCAGTTCCTCGGCCGGGGTGAAGCCGGATTCGGCGATACGGCACATGGGTTTGAGGAAATGGGACTCGTCGGTGCCGAACGAATCGATGCGGTTGCGGTTTTTCAAACCCTTGCGGGCGATGGCAAGGGCATCGAGCGCGATCTCGCGCACCGTACGGTTGCGAAACGGCGTCTTGAGCGCGGTTCGCGGCACGGCGTCGCGCAAGGCCGAGAGTTCCCCGATGGACCAGTCCTTGACCAGATCCCAGGCCGCGTCGCGCGCGTCGGCATCGTACAGCAGGCCGACCCAAAAGGCCGACAGGGCGCACAACCGTGCCCACGGGCCGCCGTCGGCGCCGCGCATCTCGAGAAACCGCTTCAGGCGGACTTCGGGAAAGGCCGTGCTGAGGTGATCTTCCCAGTCCTTGAGCGTCGGGCGCTCGCCCTCGAAGCCTTCAAGCGTGCCGTTCATGAAATCGCGGAACGATTTACCGGCGACGTCGACGTAACGGCCGTCGCGGTAGATGAAATACATCGGCACGTCGAGAATGTAATCGACGTAGCGCTCGAAACCGAAGCCGTCCTCGAACACGAAATCGAGCATGCCGCAACGATCCGGGTCCGTATCGGTCCAGACGTGGCTGCGATAACTCAGGAAGCCCGTCGGCTTGCCGTGCCTGAACGGCGAATTCGCCCACAGCGCGGTCGCGACCGGCTGCAGGGCGAGCGCGATCCGGAACATGCGCACCATGGTCGCCTCCGAATCGAAATCGAGATTGACCTGCACCGTGCAGGTCGCCTGCATCATGTCGAGGCCCATGCCGCCTTTTTTCGGCATGTAGGCGCGCATGATCTTGTAGCGTCCTTTCGGCATCCACGGCATGTCCGCCAGCGTCCATTTCGGGTTGTAGCCGAGGCCGAGAAAACCGATGCCCATTTCGCGCG
The DNA here is from genome assembly GCA_040216475.1 of Rhodospirillales bacterium. Taxonomy (GTDB): domain Bacteria; phylum Pseudomonadota; class Alphaproteobacteria; order Rhodospirillales; family CALINB01; genus CALINB01. The sequence goes on along the minus strand of JAVJPD010000336.1, from coordinate 3,500 downwards.
CGACGGTTTTCACTTGCGCGAGATGATCGTTCACTTCCCGGCAGGTATCGTGAATGGTTTTGACGGTGGCGCCGGACAGTTCGAGCTGCCCCGCCGGCTCCAGGGTGATCGAGCTGCCGTCGGGTTTCTTGAGCGCGATCGGATTGCCGGCTTCCAGCACCGGTTCCCAGCCGAAGCGCCGCATGGCGTCGAGCAAGGCCCGGATGCCGGGTTCGCCGTCATACGCGAGCGGGCGCAGGGTCTTGAGATCGTAGGCGAATTTTTCGTGCTCGGTGCCGATGCGCCAGGCGTCCTTGGGCTTGCAGCCGCCTTGCATGTAGGCGATCAGGTCGTCCTTGCCGGCGATGGGGGACAGGGAAGCCTTCGGATCGTCTATCCGGGTGGTCATGAGCGTGTTATCCGTGATCAAAAAACGAGGCGCCGAAATCGAATGATAACGAAGTCGAATAGTCATTAAGCGCCGCTTCGGGCACCGGCAAGGGCCTGATGACAGGCGTAGCAGGCCAAGGCGGCGAGCGCCGCGGTTTCGGCCCGCAGGATACGCGGCCCGAGCGTGACCGCGTTAACAAACGGCAGTTTGCGCAGTTCGTCAAGCTCGGCCGCGCTAAAGCCGCCTTCGGGCCCGACCAGAAAGCCGCACGGCGCCGGGTTTCCGGCGTCACGCAGCGCCGCCGCCAGGGGCGCGACCGGCGGTTCGCCCGTGCCGGTCTCGTCGAGCACGAACAGAATCCGTGCCGCGGGCCAGGACGCGCACAGCTCGTTCAGGGAGTGCGCGGGCGCAATATCCGGCACGTCGAGACGCTGCGATTGCTCGGCGGCCTCGACGGCGATCGCCTGAAGGCGCTCGATGTTGACCCGGCTGCTCGCCGTGTGCTCGGTGAACACGGGCAGCAGGCGCGCCGCGCCCAGCTCGGTCGCCTTCTCGACGATGAAGTCGGTGCGGGTTTTCTTGACCGGCGCGAAGGCGAGCCAGACGTCGTCCGCCGGGCCCGCCGGTTCCTGCGCGCGGGTTTGCTCGATGGCGCGGAGCGTGCAGCGTTTCCTTGAGACGCTTTCGGCCTGGGCCAGCCATTCGCCGTCGCGGCCGTTGAAGAGCGCGAGCATATCGCCCGGGGCGATTCGCATGACGTGGACCAGATAGTGGATTTGCCCCGCCGTCAGCTCGGCTGGTTCGCCGGCGCGCAAGTCCGCCGTTACGTACAGTCTGGCTTTCGGTTTGGCGGTGGACATGACGCGACGCCCGGCTTGGGGTTTGCCAGAAAAAGGGATATCCCGTATTACTTTCATCCATGTCCGAGACGGTCAAGGGCTCAGCCAGCGATATGCCGCAAGGTACCTGGGTGGACCGGCAAGCGCCGGTCCGCCTGCAGCCCTATCTGCGCCTGGCGCGGGTCGACCGGCCCATCGGCACCTGGCTTTTGCTGCTGCCGTGCTGGTGGAGCGTCGCCCTGGCGAGCCCCGGCTGGCCGGATTTATGGATGCTGGCGCTGTTCGCCATCGGCTCCATCGTCATGCGTGCCGCCGGCTGCGCCATCAACGACATCGCGGATCGCAACTTCGACGGCAAGGTCGCGCGCACCGCGTTGCGTCCGATTCCGAGCGGCCAGATCACCGTGCTGCAGGCCATCTTGTTTCTGGGCGCGTTGCTGCTGATCGGTCTCCTCGTTCTCGTGCAGTTCAATACGTTCACCGTCGTCACCGGTATGCTCTCGCTGGTTTTGATCGCGATCTATCCCTTCACCAAACGCATCACCTATTGGCCGCAACTGGCGTTGGGACTCACGTTCAACTGGGGCGCCTTGTTGGGCTGGACGGCGGTGCGCGGCGATCTCGGCTTGCCCGCGCTCGCGCTCTATGCCGCCGGCGTCTTTTGGACGTTGGGCTACGATACGATCTACGCCCATCAGGACAAGGAAGACGACATGATGATCGGGGTCAAGTCGACCGCGATCAAGTTCGGCACGGCGACGCGCGCCTGGCTGTACGGCTTTTACGCATTGAGCGTTGCGTTGCTCGCGCTTGCCGGTTGGTTCGCGCAATTGCATGGTTCATTTTACGCGATCCTGGCGCTCGGCGCGGCGCATCTGGTGTGGCAGGCGGCCAAGGTCGACACCGAAAACGCCAAGGACTGCCTCGCCAAGTTCAAGACCAACCGGGACTTCGGCATCATCGTGCTGGCCGCGATCCTGAGCGGCCGCCTGGCGGGTTAATCCATCTCGACGATTTCGGCGAAGGCGTAAGCGAACGCCTCCGTTTCCGCGCACAGCGCTTCGATGCGCGCGCGCCTGAGCGCGGCGTTCTCGATGTGGGCGGTGAAAAACGTTTCCAGATCGCGGCCGGGCTCGATCTTGTCGCGCGCCGCCTCGAGCGCCTCGATTTGATGCAACGCTTTCGCCTTCCGCCCCGCCGCCGTGACGGCGGCCAGCGGGATTGCATTCCCGGAAGCGCCGGTCCAGGCGCCGGCGCGGCTGACGTAGGCGAAGGCTTGGGTCATCGGCGCGCCGAATTCGGGGGTGAGCGAAAGATGATTCAGCCGCACGAAATGATAGTTCTCCCGCTCGGTCGCGTGCATGCGCCGCAACTGCCCCTCGCTCAGCCAGGTGACGGACAGCGAAACCGTCGTGCCCGGCGCGGGATGGAGCGTCGCCGGGATCGCCCCGTAATGGGCGAAGTGCGGCGCGTAGACCGAGTCGAAATCCGCGAGCGCCATGCGGATCACCGGTAGGGGCTCGGGATCGTCGCCGTATTTCTGCGCCAGGCGTTCGGGCGCGCGGTTCGAGCCGCACGCGATCACCGGTACGCGGCCTTCGAGATCGGGCACGTCCTCGGCCCGCTCGACGGGAATCAGTTTGCCGCCGCCGACCAGGAAGGAATAATCGGGCGAGGGGTAGGGATACTGGGTCGCCCAATAGGTCCTGTCGCGGAGGGAGAGATCGATCATGAAAAAACGGTAAGAGCCTGTCCGGAAACAAAACGTGGTTATTCAGATACTTACTTATTCGTCACCCCCGCGAAAGCGGGGGTCCAGGGCCGGGGACGAAGCGATAGCACCGGATTCCCGCTTGCGCGGGAATGACGATGGTGTGGTGTACGCATTGATAAAACGGCATTCATTTCCGAACGGACACTTAGACTTAACCCAGGTATTGCTCAATCGGGACCTCGTCGATCTGCTCGGGCTTGAGAAACTTCTCGGCGTATTCCTTATAAATACCCGAGGTCAGGAACAGATCGAACAGTTCCGGATCGATATGCTGGTCCTTTTTCATGAAGCCCATGATCCGGATGCTTTCGCTCAAGGTTTTCGGCGCCTTGTAGGGCCTGTCGGAGGCGGTCAGCGCTTCGAAGATGTCGGCGATGGCCATGATGCGCGCCGGGATCGACATATCCTCGCGCGTGAGCCGGCGCGGATAGCCGGTGCCGACCGCGGCACGCTGACCGCCGAGGAGCGTTTCAAGATCAACGATCACATGGTCCAGACCATCGTCATGCTGGACCAA
>JAVJPD010000335.1:0-6159 GCA_040216475.1 Rhodospirillales bacterium | reverse complement strand
TCATCAACGCGGCCATCGCGCTGGCGATTGCCAAGTTCTTGGGGATGAGCCTTGGTGATACCGTTCTTTTTGCGACGTTGGCGGCATCGGCATCGTACATCGCGGTTCCGGCCGCAATGCGTCTTGCGTTGCCGCAAATCAATCCCGCGCTTTATCTGACGTTTTCCCTCGGAATAACTTTTCCATTCAATGTTTTAATCGGAATTTCCCTGTATACATGGGCGGCTAAGCTAATCAGCAGCTGATGTTGGATTTTAGCGCACGGTAATTAAACATGATTTATCTATTGCTCCGGCGGGTTAGTGGCAATTGACCGCGTATTAAATCTTCTCTGTTTCGAGTCAAACTCGTCAAACTTAGTTAGACAAATACAGGCCGGTTTTTAAGAGCAATCGTTCAGTCGGGTTCGTATCTCGTCTTGGCGCATCGGCATGGCGTCGACTTCCTCGAACAAGTTGTTGGTTGGCAATGGGCGGAACGCGCGCATTTTTTCGCCGCCGTCCTTGCCGATCAGGATGGCGGCGAAGTCGCCGCCCCGGATGCCGTAAGCTTTGCGCAACGCCACCTGATCGAGGTCTTGCTCGCGGCCGTCGGCGGAAACAGCAGGCTGGTCTTTCACGAGACGGAAGATGCGGATGTCCCGATCGCGAATCCCACACTTTGATCTGCTCATGTCGGCAAGCTGTTTGGCGAGCCTGGGATCGCGTTCTCCGGGCGCGAAAATAAGGAGAAGGCGGTTCTTCCAGAGATATTGATCGAGGCCCGCTTGGCTTGCCGAAACCATGCTTGTGCATCCCTTAATTGCCGACATGGCCAAGATCAATATGGCGAAGGTTTTCAGGGATGATCGAGGCATGTGGCTCTATTCTCACGGCACAAACGCCCGCTATCATTAACAATAATTCCCTGTTAATTCAGCAGAGAATTTAGGTCATGTACTCATAAAAGGGATTCACAAAAGCGCCGAGATGTGATTCAAGATTCCAAACAGTGGGGGCTTGATTATGGGCGGACGCTACGATCTGACGGACTTCGAGTGGTCTGTCATCGAACCTCTTCTTCCGAACAAGCCGCGCGGGGTGCCGCGCGTTGACGACCGGCGGGTGCTGAACGGCATTTTCTGGGTGTTGCGCTCGGGTGCGCCGTGGCGCGACCTGCCGGAGCGTTACGGTCCTTACACCACCTGTTACAACCGCTTCGTGCGCAGGCGCAAGGCGGGGGTGTGGGATCGCATCATGGACGCGGTTTCCGAGGCCTACGACGGCGACATCCAGATGATCGACAGTTCCGTGGTGCGCGTTCATCAGCATGCCGCCAATGTAAAAAAAACGACCGCGTTCATTGTATGGGCCGCTCGCGAGGAGGATTGACCACCAAGGTCCACGCGCTCACCGATGCCCGCGGGCTGCCGATCAAGCTGGTGCTGACGCCGGGTCAGACCCATGACGTCAACGGCGCGGCTCTGCTGTTGACCGATCTTGCCGAAGGCGGTGTCGTTCTCGGCGACCGGGCTTACGATGCCGATTGGATCAGGGAACGGATCGAGGCCCAGGGCGCCGCGCCCAACATTCCCGACAAGGCCAACCGAAGACAGCGCCACTGCTTCTCCAAGGCGCTCTACAGACAACGCAATCACGTCGAGCGTTACCGCCGCATCGCCGCGCGCTTCGACCGCGACGTCAGATTGTTCTTCGCCGCGCTCTGCATCGCCGCGGTGGTCATCTGGTGGATTTAAAGAGTCCGGACCCTAGTTAAATAAGCACAATATTTTCTTGAGACGCAGGCGTATGCGACTTCAACCCAAGGGAGGTCTCGTCAATAAGCAACGCCGGCCCATGCCGAAACGTCCGCCTGATTGCAAAAAAGTATTGATGCATTTGAAATTATGCGGATCATTGCAGATCCATCCCAAAATATTCTTTGTTCTTTTACCCTTGTCCGGAAAGTGCCGCAGATGAACAGCCCCACCCCCCGCGTCGACGCGAAAACCCTGAAAACCTATCTCCATGACGGCGGCGAGATCGCGCTGCTGGACGCACGCGAGGAAGTGCCGTTCGACCGACGCCATATCCTCATGGCCTCCTGCGTGCCGCTCGGCCGCTTGGAGACGATCGTCGACGCCCTCATCCCCCGGCGCGCGGCGCGCGTGGTCTGGTGCGACGACGGCGAGGGCTTGGCGGAAAAAGCCGCGGCGCGCATGACCGCACTGGGCTATACGAATGTCGCCGTGCTCGATGGCGGCATCGCCGCCTGGGAAAAAGCAGGTTATCGCATCTACAGCGGCGTGCATGTGCCGAGCAAGGCATTCGCGGAAGTCGTCGAGCACGAAGCCGGTACGCCTCATATTACCGCGCAGGAACTGAAGGCGCTCATCGATTCGAAAGCCGACATCGCGCTTTTCGACAGCCGCTCCTATGAGGAATACCACGTCAACAGCATCCCGAGCGCGATCAACGTGCCCGGCGCGGAACTGGTCTACCGATTCACCGATCTGGTGCCCTCGCCGGACACCACCGTCGTCGTCAACTGCGGCGGACGGACCCGCAGCATCATCGGCGCGCAATCGCTGATCAACGCGCGTTTTCCCAACAAGATCGTCTCTCTCAAGAACGGCACCCAGGATTGGCACCTGGCGGGTTTCGAGGTGATCAAGGGCGCAACGCGCACGCCGCCGCCGGTCTCGGGAAAAGGTCTAAAGGAAGCGCAAGCGGCGGCGGCCCGGGTCGCGAAGCTCTGCGGCGTCACGGTTATTGACCGGAAGGTTCTCGGCGCCTGGCACGCGGAAGCCTCGAAACATGCGCTCTATGTGCTCGACGTGCGTACGCCGGAGGAATACGAGGCCGGCCACCTCCCGGGCGTCAAGAACGCGCCCGGCGGCCAATTGATTCAGGAGACCGACCGCCACCTCGGCATCTGGGGCGCGCGTGTCGTCCTGGTCGACGACAACGGCGTGCGCGCGACGATGACCGCGTCCTGGCTCAAGCAGATGGGATGGAACGCTTCCGTCATTACCGTGGATGAAGCGGGCGGCGCCACGGAAAAAGGGTCCTACAAACCGAACGCACTCGGCCTCGACGGCAAAGCCGTTTCCTTCATCGCGCCCGGCGACCTCGATCGTAAATTAAAGGACGGCGCGGCGGCCGTGATCGATCTCGATTGGAGCCGCAAATACTACGACGGCCATATCCCCGGTGCGTGGTTCATGATCCGCGCGCGCCTGGCCGAGGATTTAAAGAAACTGCCGAAAGCGGATGCCACGGATACCATCGTGCTGACCTCGCCGGACGGCATCCTCGCGCAATTGGCGGCCGACGACGTGAAAGCGCTGACGCCGGCATCCGTGATGGTTCTCGCCGGCGGCACCCAAGCCTGGAAGGCCGCCGGCCTGCCGCTCGAGAAAGGCGCGACCCACATGGCCAGCGCCGCCGAGGACCTGCGCTTGCGGGCGCGTGAGATGAACCGGAATGTCGAAGAGGCGATGCGGGCGTATCTGGCCTGGGAGATCGACCTCGTCAATCAAATGGCGGCCGATGACGATCAGCGGTTTCAGATCGTGAAGGGCTGAATCGCCACGCCATTCCCCAAAAAGCCTTGATCTTGCCGCCTTTCGCGGACCGGCCATCTGTTGTACACTCCGCGACGAAATAAAACGTACCGGGTTCGCGTGGTTTCATGACGGAACGCAAACGCATCATCATCGGCATCACCGGCGCCTCCGGGCCGGTATTCGGCGTGCGCGCGCTGCAGGTCCTCAAATCCGTGCCCGACGTGGAAACCCATCTGATCTTCTCCCCGGCGGCGGCGCAGACCATCGCGGCGGAAACCGATCTATCGCTTGACGATGTACGCGCGAACGCCGACGTCGTTCACAGCATCAAGGATATCGCCGCCTCGATTTCGAGCGGCTCGTTCAAGACCGAGGGCATCCTGGTCGCGCCCTGCTCGATCAAGACGCTGTCGGGCATCGTCAATGGCTTCACCGACAATCTCATCACCCGCGCCGCCGACGTTTGCCTGAAAGAGGGCCGCAAGGTCGTTCTGATGGTGCGCGAAACGCCGTTGCACCTCGGCCATTTGGACTTAATGTCGCGCGCGACCCAATACGGCGCCGTCATCATGCCGCCGGTACCGGCGTTTTATCACCGCCCGCAAACGATCGACGATATCGTCGATCAAACCGTCGGCCGCGCGCTCGATCAATTCGGCATCGACGCCGGAATTGTCCGCCGCTGGCGCGACGATACGGTAACGGCGGCGAAAGCCCGTTAAACTGCCATCCACGCAAAGGAGCCGATATGAAAGCCGACGTCAACGGCATCTCCATCCATTATTCGATCGAGGGTAAGGAAGGCGCGCCCTGGCTGACCTTCAGCAATTCCCTGGCGACGAATATGTCGATGTGGGACGATCAGGTTGCCCACCTCAAGAACGACTTCCATATTTTGCGTTACGACACCCGCGGTCACGGGCAATCGGAAGCCGTCGCCGGCTCCTACACCTTCGGCATGTTGGTCGGCGACGTGATCGGGCTTTGGGACGCGCTCGGTATCGAACAATCGCATTTCGTCGGATTGTCGCTCGGCGGCATGACCGCGCTGGGCCTGGCGATCGACCGCGCCGATAGGGTGACGAGCATCACGGTCTGCGACGCCCGCGGCCAAACGACGCCCGAATACAGCCGGATGTGGGACGGCCGCATCGCCGCCGTTCAGAAAGGCGGCATGGCCGGCATCGTCGAAGGCACCTTGGAGCGCTGGTTCACCAAGGATTTTCTCGCCTCGAACCCGCCGGTATTGGAAAAGGTCAAGGAGATGATCCGCACCACTGCGCCGGAAGGCTTTGTCGGCTGCGCCCGCGCCCTGCAGACGCTCAACTACACGCCTCGAATCGGCCGTATCGGCAAACCGGCGCTTTTCGTCGTCGGCTCGCAGGACGTCGCCGCGCCGCCGGCGGAAATGAAGGCCCTCGCCGCCGCCGTCAAGGGTGCGGGTTACATCGAGCTTGATCCTGCCGCGCACATTTCCAATATAGAACGTACCGATGAGTTCAATACCGCTGTCACGAATTTTCTCGAAAAGCACACCTAGCCCATGAACGAACACGCTCCGCAACGGTTCCCGGATATCGTCGAAGCCCCGGTTTCATATCTCGTCGATACCGGCGTCAAACCGGTCTCGGCCTCCCATGGGCCCGGCGGACGCCTGCGCCAACGCACCGGTACCTTCGAGGAACACACCGTCGCGATCCGCGACGCCCGCACCCTGACGGAACCGCTTTCGCTCGACCGGGAAGGCTTTCTCCTCACCTCCCACGAAACCGCCGTCACCGATTTCTTCGACGAGGGCCAACTGCGTTCCGTCTATTACCCGGAAATGGAGCGCCTGATCGGTGACGTCTCCGGCGCCTCGAAAGTCATCATTTTCGATCATACCCTGCGTTCGGGCGACGAAGCCGTACGCGCGGAAAAGCTGCTCCGCGAGCCGGTGCAAATCGTTCATAACGATTACACGAACTGGTCCGGCCCGCAACGGGTCCGCGACGCCCTGCCCGCCGAGGAGGCGGAAGCGCTTTTGCAACACCGCCTCGCCATCGTCCAGGTCTGGCGGGCGATCCGCAATCCGATCCGGTCGTTCCCGCTCGCCATTTGCGATGCCCGCAGCGTCGCCGCCGAAGATTTGATCGCGGCCGAACGCCGGCACGTCGACCGGGTCGGCGAGATCTACCAACTCGCCTACAATCCGGATCACAAGTGGTTCTACTTTCCGGAAATGAATCGTAACGAAGCGTTAGTCTTCAAGGTCTACGATTCCCTGCAGGACGGGCGGGCCCGTTTTACCGCCCACAGCTCGTTCGACGATCCGACCTCTCCGCCGGGCGCGCCGCCCCGGGAGAGTATCGAGATCCGGGCCTTCGCTTTTTTCGAGACGGTGTGATCATCATGATTCGATTTCGCGCTTTTCTTATTCCGGCACTATTCGCGTTAGCGTTCCTGATCGTCGGCGACGCCCAGGCCGCCGATGCCCTCAAGCAGGGGCCGAAGGTCGGCGAGGCGATCCCGCACCAACTGACGGCCACCGATCAAAACGGACAGCAACGGAACTTCGGCTCCCTCAAGCGGGAGCGCGGATTGATCCTGCTGTTCACCCGATCGCTCGATTG
>JAVJPD010000334.1:0-10528 GCA_040216475.1 Rhodospirillales bacterium | reverse complement strand
CGAGCGGAAACTACCGTTCCTGGACGATATCCGCGACGAGTCCGAGGCCCAGATGCGCCTCGTGCTGCAGCCCAAAAGCCGCACCGTCGAGCCCGAAATGCTGATGGAACAGTTGTTCCGCCTAACCGATCTGGAAAATCGCTTCAGCCTCAATCTCAACGTCCTGGGGGCCGACAACGTTCCCCGGGTGATGAGCCTGCGCGATGCCCTGCGGGCGTTCCTCGATCACCGCCACGAGGTGCTGGTGCGCCGCTCCAAGTTCCGCCTCGGCAAGATTGAACATCGCCTGGAAATCCTCGACGGCTTTCTGATCGCGTTTTTGAACCTCGACAAGGTGATCAAGATCATCCGCACAGAGGACGAGCCCAAACCCAAGCTGATGAAGGCCTTCAAGCTGAGCGACGTGCAGGCCGAGGCGATCCTGAACATGCGCCTCCGGCAATTGCGAAGGCTCGAGGAAACCGAAATCAAAAAAGAACACGCCGCCCTCAGCGACGAACGCAAGGAAATCCGGGCCTTGTTGCGCGACGAGACCAAGCGATGGAAGAAGATCGGCTCGGAAATCACTGAAATCAAAAAACTTTTCAGCGATAAATCCGGCCTCGGCAAACGCCGCACCGTGATCGGCGAGCCGCCGTCCGCGGTGATCGTACCGCTCGAAGCCATGATCGAGCGCGAACCGATCACGGTCGTCTGTTCGCATTTGGGCTGGATTCGGGCGGCGAAGGGACACATTACGGACGCCGATAAGCTCAAATACAAGGAAGGCGATAAACCCCGGTTCGCCATTCACGCACAAACCACCGACAAACTGCTGGTTTTCGCCACCAACGGCCGGTTCTACACTTTGGGCTGCGACAAACTGCCGACGGGGCGCGGCCACGGCGAGCCTTTACGGTTGATGATCGATCTCGGCAACGGCCACGACGTCGTCAATCTGCTGGTTCATGAACCGGGCCGGCGTCTGCTGGTCGCCTCCGACAAGGGGCGCGGCTTTATCGTTCCCGAGAACGAGGTGATCGCCCAGACCAAGAACGGCAAGCAGGTCCTTAATCTCGCGAGCGACGAGGAAGCCGCCGCGTGTTCCGTCGTCGGACCCGAAGACAATTACGTCGCCGCTTTAGGAGATAATCGTAAGTTATTGATTTTTAGGATGGATAACTTGCCGGAAATGAACCGGGGCCGGGGCGTGATCCTGCAGCGCTACAATCAGGGCGGGCTCGCCGACGCCAAGACCTACAACGCCAAGGAAGGGCTGACCTGGCGATTCGGCAAGGATCGCAGCCATACCGAAACCGACCTCAAGCGCTGGATCGGCAAACGCGCCCAGGCCGGGCTGATTGTGCCGAAAGGCTTCCCCAAGACCGGTAAATTCGGCTGACGCTTACTTAAACAGCACCTTCGGCAGCCAGGTGGCGATCGCAGGGAACAGGGCGATCAGCCCCAATCCCGCGATCTGCAATCCGACAAAGGGCGCCACGCCCTTGTAGATATCCATGGTTTTGACCGAATCAGGGGCAACGCCGCGCAGATAGAACAATGAAAAGCCGAACGGCGGGGTCATAAATGAGGTCTGCAGGTTCACCGCCATCATGACCCCGAGCCAGACCGGATCGATACCGAGTTTCAGCAGAACGGGCGCCACCAGCGGCACCACGACGAATATGATTTCGATGAAATCGAGGAAAAAGCCGAGGACGAACATCGCCAGCATAACAACAATCAAGGCTCCGGCGGCTCCGCCCGGCAGCCCGCCGAGCGCTTTGTGTATCAGATCGTCGCCGCCCAACCCCCGAAAAACCAGAGAAAACACCGAGGCCCCAATGAGGATCGCGAACACCATCGCGGTCATGCGCATGGTCGAGTTCATGACGTCCCGCAGCACCGGCGTGCCGGTCACGGCCGTACGGTGGCGCCAGGTCACGCGCAGGCCCGTGATCAGGCCCCACGCCAGCCCGGCACAGGCCAACACGGCCGCGCCGATCCCGATCTTGTCGGGTAAAGGGATAGTGGTTCGGCCGACCCGCAAATCCAGGGTGTTCGCCAGCACCAGCATGGCGAGAAGGCACAACCCGGCGATGTAGATCGGCTTGCGATCCTCGCCGAGCCGCCCGCCGGCCAGCAACAGGCTCCCCGTGGCACCGACGGCCGCGGCTTCGGTCGGGGTGGCGATCCCGCTCAGGATCGAGCCCAGCACCGCGACGATCAGGATAATCGGCGGCAGCAGGGCATGCAGGACCCGCACGCCGAGGTCCTTGCGATGGACTATTTGCCCAGGCGGCATCGCCGGGGCGTGCTCGGGGCGAAACCACGCCATGAACAGCTGGTAAAGCAGATAAAGCGTCACCAGCAGCAAGCCCGGCAGCAGGGCGCCCGCGAACAGATCGCCGACGGAGACGGGATCGGGCGACCAGTTGCCGAGGGAACGCTGCGCCGCGACATAGGCATTCGAAATCTGATCGCCGAGCAGCACCAGGACGATCGAGGGCGGGATGATCTGGCCCAGGGTGCCGGAGGCACAGATAGAGGCGCAGGCGAGCGGGGCCGAATAGCCGCGCTTGAGCATCGTCGGCAGGGACATGAGGCCCATGGTCACGACCGTGGCGCCGACGATGCCGGTTGAGGCCGCCATCAGGGCACCGACCAGGCAGACCGAGAGGCCCAGGCCGCCCTTGAGCGCGCCGAAGGCATCGCCCATGGTTTCGAGCAGTTCCTCGGCCACTTTCGAGCGCTCGAGCATGATCCCCATGAAGATAAACAACGGCACCGCGACCAGGATCTCGTTGGTCATGCTGGCGCCGTAAATGCGCGAAGGCAGGGTGCCGAACAGGGTGAAATCGAAAGCCCCGAACGCCGCTCCGAAGACGGCGAAGACCAAAGCGACGCCGGCCAGGGTGAAGGCCACCGGAAAACCGCACAGCAATCCGCCGCACAAGGCGGCCACCATGAGAATGACCAGGATGTCCGTGAGGGCCATGGATCAGCGCTTTACCGTTTAGAGCGTCACATTGGAATTGGTCGAGGGCGGGCGGATCACGAACGGCGTCAAGGGACGGCCGATCAATCCGAAAAGAGATCGCAGCGCCAGGGACAAACCTTGCGCGAACAACAGCCCGGCGAAGATCAAAATCATCGTTTTGAGCAGGAACACGGCGGGGATACCGCTGGTTTCCTTGGAGCTTTCGAGGACCCTCCAGGATTGAGCGACATAGGGCCATGAATAGACCCAAATGAGGATGCTCATCGGCAGGAGACAGGTCACGGAGCCGATGAGGTTAATTAGGTCTTTTTTGCGCCGGGAGGCCGCCCGGTAGAAAATATCCAATCGAACGTGTCCGTCCTGCAGCAACGTATAGCCGGCGCCGACCATGAACAGGATTGCATGAGCATAGATGATCGATTCCTGGATAAATATCGATCCGATCCCGAATACGTATCGCAATAACACGACAATGAACTGAATGAGGACGATGGCGAGGGCAAAGAACGCCGTAATTTTGCCGATGGCGTTATTTAACCGATCAATGAATTCAACCACGGAGGCTACAAATTTGGTCATACCGAAGACCCAAGGGCAATCCGCGATTGACGCGAATTAATCGATTTTAATAACTTCATTAATCCGCGTATTTGAATGGCAAAAGACGCGCATTCGCGTAGGCATGATCGGCGATTTTCGACCAGGCGATCATGTTCTTTCGGAAGTCGATAAAGCTCTTATAGACCTTGGCCGTCATCTTATCGGCCTTGGCCGCTTCACGGACGACTTCTCCCGATGCATTGCCGATGGCCTGCATCACCGGATCGGAGAACCGGCGCAACTGCACCTTATGCTTGGTGCGCAAGACATCGAGGGCGCGGGCGTTGTTGGTATCGAATTCGGCCAGGCTGTAGGAGGTTTCGGCCGCGGCGGCGGCTTCGAACATGGCCTTGTGCTCGGCCGTGAGGCTTTTCCAAACGTTCATATTGATGCCGCAGCTGATCGCCGGGCCGGGCTCCTGGAAACCCGGGTAATAGTAGTATTTGGCGACCTTGTGGAAACCGAACGCGAGATCGTTCCAGGGGCCGACCCATTCGGTGGCGTCGATCGCACCCGATTGCAGGGACGGGAAGATTTCGCCGCCGGGCAGGGTGACCGCGGCGGCCCCGAGCCGGCGCAGAACCTCGCCGCCGAGCCCGGGCATGCGGATCTTGAGGCCCTTGAAATCCTCGGCGGTATTGATCTCCTTGTTGTACCAGCCGCCCATCTGGACTCCGGTATTGCACACCATCAGGGGCTTAAGATTGAACCCGGCGGCAAGCTCGTCCCACAGCTTCTGGCCGCCGCCGTGATAGATCCAGGCGTTCATCTCGTTGGCGTTCATGCCGTAGGGCACGGCCGTGAAGAAGTTGAAGGCCATGGATTTGCCCTGCCAGTAATATTCGGCGCCGTGATACATATCGGCCGAACCGGCGGAAACGGCGTCGAACACCTCGAGCGCGGGCACCAATTCCCGGTCGCCGTAAACCTTGATATCCAACTCGCCGCCGCTCATGGTCTTGATGCGTTGGGCCAGGCGTTCGGCGCTGGTGCCGAGGCCGGGGAAATTCTTCGGCCATGTGGTGACCATCCGCAAACGGCGGACCTTCTTGGCCACGGCCGGTGCGGCCACGGCGGCAGCCAGTCCTCCGACCAGCCCCGTAACGGCGGACTTTTTCAGAAACGAACGGCGCTTCATGAAACGAAACTCCCCCAGATTCTCCCAGATTCTCCCAGACTTTTCCTGACATCCCCGGACTCACCCGTCCGCCGAGAACCGGATCATGAACATTCCGGTCCCGATGGCAAGTTCATACAGGCTTGCCGGGGCAAAACTAAGCCGTTTTTATTGTGAAACCTCATTTTCCAGCGGCGTGTCGGGCTCTTGCGCCGGGAAAAACGGCCGCCACACGCCGTTGGAATAGGCCTCCAACGGTTGGAATTTGGCCTTGTAGGACATCTTGTCGCAGCCATCGACCCAAAAACCGAGATAGACATAATCCAAGTTGCGGGCGGGGGCCTCCTCGATCAGCCAAAGGATCATGTAACTGCCGAGGCTTCGCGACGGAAGATCGGGCTCGAAAAAGCTGTACACCGCCGATAGGCCGTCGTGTACGCAGTCGGTCAGGCAGGCGGCCATAAGGCTGCCGCGGACATCGGTAAACTCGCAGATTTCCGTTTCGACCGGCGTTTCCTCGACCAGCGCTTGGTAATCGGTAAAATTCATCTTGGCCATATCGCCCATGCCGTGGCGGGCCTTTTGGTAGCGGGTAAACAGGGCGTATTGCTCTTGCGTCGCTTCTGGCGGCCGGTTCGCGGCGAACAGGTCGCGATTCACATTGATAATGCGGCGTTGCGAGCGCGACGGCGCGAAACGGCGGGCATCGATCCGAACCGCGATACAGGCGTCGCACGTTGGGCACGCCGGAGCGTAGGCGATGGAATGGCTGCGCCGGAATCCGGCGGACGTCAGATTGTCGTGGAAATACTCGGCCTGGCGCCCGATCAGTTCGGTGACCACCCGCCGTTCGACTTGGCCCGGCAGATACGGGCAGGGCATGGGGGTGGTGGCGAAAAAATACCGCGTTCCGGAAAACGATTTATGCTTCATGGCGCCTTAGAACGAACCAAAGCCTTTATTTATGTAACGATAAAACCCGCGACGGCCAAGGGGGTCGCGTATATCGACCGAGAAACCGTCCGAAAAAGCGGACTTTTTAGCGGCCCGTGGTCGGCGCAATCGGTTGTTTCGGCGGTGCGATCGGCGCGCCGGCGGTGCCGCTCTTTTGCGATTCGAGTTGTTTTTGCTGAATCGCGCGCAGTCCCGGCAGCTTTTCCTCGGGCAGTTTCTGCTCGCCGGTGCCACGCAGGAGAATGATGCTCAAGCGCCGGTTCCGGGCATTTTCCGGATCGTCCTTCATCAACGGCTCGGTATCGGCCTTGCCGACGACCCGGCCGATCCGCTTTTCCGGAATGCCCAGGTGCAGCAGTTCGCGGCGGGTGGAATTCGCCCGGTCCGCCGACAGCTCCCAGTTCGTATAGGTGCCGGCGCCGCCGAATTTCTTGGAATCCGTATGTCCCGAAATGGCCAGCAACTGCGGTTGGGTCAAGATGACCTTGGCGACCAGCTCGAGAATCTTCTTGGTATGCAGGAACATCTTGGCGCCGCCGCTCGGGAACATGGCAAGGCCGTCCTGATCGACCAACTGAATGCGCAGCCCTTCCGGCGTGTTGTCGATCACCAGGCTTTCGGCCAGGCGCTTGAAGGCGGGGTTGTCCCTCATCGCCTTCTCGAGCTGTTCCTTGGCTTTCTCGAACTGTTCCTGTTCGTGTTTCTTCAGGGCCACCTTGGTCGGATCGGATTCGCCCGGGGTCTGCTCTGTCTGTTTTTCCTGAACCTTGGGCGGCGGCAGATCAAGCTTCGCCGTGACCTTTGAGGCCTTGGCCGTCAGCGCTCCTTCCTCGGACAGCGTCTTACCGCCGAGCAGGGCGCCGCTGCCGCTCGTGCTTTGGGATACCGTCGTCGGCGTGAAATAGTTGGAAACGCCTTCGAGCTGTTCCTGGGTGACGGAGTTCAACAGCCATAACAGCAGGAAGAATGCCATCATCGCGGTCACGAAATCGGCATAGGCGACCTTCCAGGCGCCGCCGTGGTGGCCGTGCCCGCCCTTGTTGACCTTCTTGATGATAATCGGCTGATCGCCGCCGGCCATGGTTCCTCCGGTGGATTACGTGAAGGTTAGGGAGTTAACCCAGATTCTGGATCATATCCTCGGTTTCCGCAAACGTCGGGCGCACACTGGATGCCAGCGTCTTGCGCGCGAACTCGACGGAAACCTGCGGCGCGTATCCTTGAATGTGCGCGATCAGGCCGGACTTGATACAGGCGAGATATTTATGGTCGGCATCGAAACTTTTTGCCACGAAATTGGCTATCGGCGCGGCCAAGCCGTATGATATCAATATACCGAAGAAAGTGCCCACTAGAGCGCCGCCGATCAATTTGCCCAATACTTCGGGCGGTTCCGTAATGGACCCCATGGTGTTGATCACGCCGAGCACGGCGGCGACGATGCCGAGGGCCGGGAAGGCGTCAGCCAAAGTCTGCAAGGCACTGGCAATATCGTGTTTTTCTTCGTGATGGACGTCGAGTTCCTGGTCCATGATCGCCTCAACTTCATGGGGGCTGCTGGTGCCGAGCGTCAGCATGCGCAGGTAATCGCAGAAGAACTCGACGGCATGATGGTCGGCGGAGAACATCGGAAATTTATTGAAGATGTCGCTTTGCGACGGGTTTTCGATATGACTTTCGAGCGCCAGATCGCCTTTGGTCTTGGCCAGGCGAAAAACAGAATAGAGGACGCCCAGCAATTCCAGGTACGCGTCCTTGCTGTATTTCGGCCCCTTCAATAGGGTGCCGAAGGCGCCGCCGGCGCCGCTGAGAACCGCTTTCGAGTTCGCAATAATGAAAGCGCCGATACCGGCGCCGAAAATGATTAGAAATTCAAAAGGCTGCCATAGAACGCCTAATTTGCCGCCATGGAGCATATACCCGCCCAAAACGCAGCCAATGACGACAACTGTGCCGATAATAAAGAGCATTTTACCGCCTTCAGTCCTTCCCCACGGATGGCCGGGCCTTAACGCCTTCTAACTTAACGATATACTGGTCCTGGCGCGCAAGCACAACTTTAAATAGTTGATCAACAAAATCCATCTTTACAAGGACTTCACACCCTAATCTTAACGGCACCGATAATATTGCCCCGTAATTATTTTGATTTTGGGCGATAACACATACTCTATCCGTCGTCCTATCCGGCGAGGGTATCGGACGTTATTGGGGAAAACCGAAAGAGCGGTTTCAACACCGTTTACCTGACATAAATCTGAAAATTTTGAAACAGTCAGGATTTTTTCTCCTCACCGGACTCCGGCAGCAAGCGAAGGATTCCGCGGGGTGCTGTCCTGATCTCGCCCAAGGAAGCGCCGAGCGGCATTCCCGCGCCGGACAACCAATCATCGATGAAATTGTCATAAAGAGGCGAAAGAGCATTTCCCGACTGTCCGGTGGCTATCATAAACCGGGAACGATCCGGGTCGGCAAGATCGTAAATACCACGGAAACCGGCACCGTGGCGATTTTCGAATGGATCTGCATCGCTTAGGTACCGATAGCCTCCCTTATTCGGCGTATAGTGGCCGCCGTTCGATTCGCGGGTGCGGTTGACGAACCGGCCGATCACGGGAATCCGGCCGAGAAGCGAATGGCGAAATCGAATGCGGTGTGCCTCGCCCCATCGCCAGGCAGACATATCCTCGCCGTACCGTTCCCCGAGATGCCGAAGGGCCCGATCGAGAGCCCCCCGTAAGGCATCGGCGCAGCTTTCCGTTCTGTTCGCGGTGGTAATATCGTCGCACCATTCCCGCCTGGCCGTGAGAACGCGGCAAATAAACCGGGGCCGGACATACCAGTAGCTCGGGAAGTCCTCGCCCAACTCGTCGGCGGCGACGGCGCGGATCAAGTCGCGCAACCATGCGTTGAAGATCAGCGGTTCGGGGCGCGCGCCGTCCATCTCGCCGGACCAGCTTTTCAGCAGATCGAGTGCCCGCGCTGGATCGCCGGTCGTCGGGATGCCTTTCATTCCGTCCAGCATCAACGGCAGGATTTCACGCGCCATAAGCGAAAGATTGTCCATTTGAATCCGGGCGGACGCCGCGACATCGTGCTTTTCGCCGCCCGTCAGCAATGCCGCGATCCGTTTTGCCCGGTAGCCCGGCGCCCAATCCTCGGACAGAAAATAGGGATAATCCGCACCGGCGACCCGGTTGTTGGCGTTCACGATCATACCGGACGGCGGATTGAAGGTCTGCGGTAGTTCCTCGAACGGAATGTAACCGCGCCAATCGTAGGCGCCGCTCCAACCTTCGTGCGGCATCCAGCCGCGGCCGTTCTTGCGCAGCGGCATCCGACCGGCGGCGGCGAGGCCGATGTTGCCGCGCCGGTCGGCGTACATAATGTTCTGCTGCGGCGAATGAAATCGCTCGAGAGCGGCAAGGAACGACGGCCAATCCGCGGCCCGGTTCAGACGGTACGCCGCATCGGGAGTCGTATCGTCGGGCTGAAGAAACGTCGCCTGCATGGATACGAACGTTCGCGCGTCCTTGATCAGATGCGGCTGCAAATCGGAAACAACCGGGCCGTGGCGGGTTTCGCGGACGGTCAGAACGACCGCCGGTCCGCCTTTGACCTTGATCGTCTCGCGCCGGACCCGGATCGGTTCGCTGCCGTTCGGCGTCAGGTAGCGCGCGGGGTCGGCCGGATCGGACTTCTCGATGAAAAGATCGGCGGCATCGCCTTGCATGGTCGTAAGTCCCCAGGCGATATCGCCGTTCTGTCCCAGGATGTGCAACGGAAAACCGGGAATGGTGGCGCCGGCGAGAGTCAGGGTCGGGGTTTCGATCCGCGCCAGATACCATAGGATCGGAATGCCGAATTCGAGGTGCGGATCGTTTGCCAGGACAGGCTTGCCGGATGCCGTGTGCCGCCCCGATACGGCCCAGGCATTCGACGCCTCGCTGAAGGGCCCGAGAACGGACTCGATCATCGCCGCGAACGACGGCCTGAACAGGCTGCCGATGCCGGTTTGTTTCCCTCCCTCGATTTTGTCTCCCTCGATCGTTGCCGGATCGTCTTCGCCGAAAGGCGGCCACAGATCGCGCAGTTGCTCGGGCGACAGTTTGCCGGCGAGGCGATGGCGGAGAATTTCGCGCCGCCAGTTCAGGCTCAAGCGCATGCCCATGGCCTTGCCCCAATACAGCGAATGCACGGGCTGCCACGGTTCTGGCTCATAACGCAGGACGAAGAATTCCGGCGCCAGGGCGCCGCGATGTGTTCGTAACCAAGCATTCACACCGTCGGCATACGCCTGCAACGCGTTGCGCAGAGATTGACTCGAATGTGCATATTGCGCTTCCGCCAACCGGGCCAGCCCGAAAACCCGCATCAGCTTGTCCGACTCAAGCGCGCCGTTACCCGCGATCTCGGCCAGGCGGCCGGCGACGAGCCGGCGGGTCGCCTCCATCTGCCAGAACCGGTCGCGGGCGTGCATGAAGCCGAGCGCGACGTAGGCGTCGTTATCGTTCTGGGCCTTGATGAAGGGGGTGCCGTATTGATCGCGAACGATCTCGACCGGCGCCGTGAGGCCGGCCACGGCCAGCGTGCCGTCGCCGATATGCAGCAACGGCGATATCCAAATCAGGACAGCCGCCGATCCGGCGACCGCTAGCCCGATCAGCCCCATCGCGATGCGGCGAAGTTTCTTCATACGGTTTAAATCATGATCCGATCTAGGCCCGATGCAGGATCTTCGCCGCCTCGATTGCGGCATAGGTCAGCACGCCATCGGCGCCGGCGCGTTTGAACCCGACCAGGGTTTCCATCATCGCCGCGTCGTAATCGAGCCAGCCTTGTTGGCCGGCAGCCTTCAGCATCGCGTATTCGCCGCT
>JAVJPD010000333.1:0-3225 GCA_040216475.1 Rhodospirillales bacterium | reverse complement strand
GTCCGGCCGAAAACAAATGGATCGGCCTGCAAATTCGCGGCCCGGAGGTCGACTTGGTCAGCCTGTCCAAGAGCTTCGGCTTCGAATCGAGCACCGTCGACGACGCCGCCGATTTGAAAGCCGCCATCGAGAACGCGGCGGCCGTCGTCGAGGCCGGCGGGCGCTATGTATTGGATGTGCGGGTGCGGCCCGGTTATTCCGACTAAGCGTTTTTCCGTTAAGCGCCGTCGAAGAATTCGGTCATGTGTTTGTTGAACTCGTCCGGGTTCTGCACGTTCGGGATGTGCGCGGCGTAGGAAATCTTGGCGAACGTCGCGCCGGGCACGTTATCCTTGATCACGGAAATCGACTCGGGCGTCGCCGCCGGATCGCTTTCGCCGGCGATGAACTTCGCGCGGCAGGCGATGGTGCCGAGGAGCGGGCGGTAATCGATGCTTTGCAGCGCGTTAGCGCAACCGATGTAGCCGTCGAGCGAGGTGGTCCGGATCATGTTACGCACCTTTTCGAGCTCGGGCGGATTCTTCTCGATGTACGGCGCGGTGAACCAGCGCTGAATGGTGGAGGGAACGACGCCTTCCAAGCCTTTTTCCCGGGCGAGCGCGATCCGCGGCTCCCAGGTGTTCGGCGCCGACGCCCAGGCCCGGCAATCCACGCCCAATAGACTGATCACCCGTTCGCCGTGATGAATGGCGAGGCCGATGCCGGTCGAGCCGCCGAGAGACAAGCCGACCATGTGGGAGCGGTCGACGCCGATGGCATCCCATAGTGCAATGACGTCGGCGACCAGGTCGTCGACGTGATAGGGCGGTTCGGTCGCTTCGGTGCCGCCGTGGCCGCGGGTGTCATAGCGGAGAACGCGAAAGCGGTCCGACAAAATTTTCGCCTGACCGTCCCAGATCGTGAGGTTGGTCGCATGTGAGTTGGAAAAAGTGACCCACGGTGCGCCCTCGGGCCCCTCGATCTCGACGTTGAATTTGATGCCGTTGGCCGTAACGTTGGTCATGTCAACTTCCCTTAGCGTTTGCTTTGCGCCGCCGATTCCCGATCATACGGAAGCTCTAAACAACCTAGAATTGGTCTAACTTTCGGCGCCCGATGAATTAACCTTTCCTAATGTAGCTGGCTGCGGCGCCGGAGTTCGAGCGTTGCGATCGTTTTCCGCTGAAAAATTTCCGGCGAACGCGGCAGTCCTCATCGGAAACAATTTGGAGTTTATCCGGCTAAGGACTAATCTATTCATAACACGAATAAAAACGATCACGAATAAAAAGGCAGACTAGTTTGGGAGGTTCATTCATGAACATGAAAATCAAATCGCTTGCCGCGTTGAGCGCCGTGGCGCTGACAGCCGGCATGACCACACCGTCCTCGGCCGAAAGCCCGGCGGAATTCTACAAAGGCAAAACCGTTACGATGCTGGTGGGCGCGGCGCCCGGCGGCGGGTATGCGACGTACGCGAGTTTGCTGGCGCGGCATATCGGCCGGCACATTCCCGGCAAGCCGACGGTCATTGCGAAAAACATGCCCGGCGCCGGCAGCCTGAAGGCACTGACGCTGCTGTACAATCGCTCGGCGAAAGACGGCACCGTGTTCGGCGCTATTTACAAAGGCGCGCTGATCGAGCCTTTGGTCGGAACGCGCGGTGTCGAGTACGAAACGATGAAATTGAATTTCGTCGGTTCCGTCAGCACCGTGCCGAAGGTTTGCTTCGCCTGGCATACGACCGGGATCACGAAATTCGAAGACCTCATGAAAAAGCAGATGATCACCGGCGGTTCCGGCGCGACGTCGTCCATTTTCCAATACGCCACCATGGTGCGGAACATGCTGGGGGCGAAGCTGAAGGTCATCGGCGGCTACAAGGGGTCGGCGGCGTCGTTGCTGGCGCTTGAGCGCGGCGAAGTGACCGGCATGTGCGGCCTCGGTTCGTCCAGCCTCATGACGCAACGCGCGCATTGGATCAAGGAAAAGAAGATTACGATTCTCGCCCAAATCGCCCATAAACCCGATCCGGATCTCGTCAAGATGGGCGTGCCGGAAATCTGGAAGTTCGTGAAGGACGAGGACGTCAAAAAGGCGATGCAGTTGATCGTCTATCCGCCGGATCGGCCGTATGTGCTGCCCCCGGGGGTTCCCGCCGATCGCGTTGCCGCCATGCAAAAGGCTTTCATGGACACCATGAGCGATCCGAAGTTCCTGGCCGAGGCGAAAAAAGCCCGGGTCGAGATCAATCCGACTTCGGGACCCGAGATGCGGGAGATTCTGGCCGACATCTACAAGAGCAGCCCGAAAATCGTCGAACTGGCCAAGGCGGCTCTGTCGCGCAAGGGCACGATCAAGTGTAAGGAAATTACCGATCCGAAGTACTGCCGCGGTAAAAAGAAGAAAAAGAAAAAGAAGAAAGAAAGCAGCTGATTCATCGATATCGATCGGTTGGCGGCAATGTCTTCGATTTGGAGATATTGCCGCAACCGCATCCCGCCCGTTTCTGCCGGAAAATACGGCCACGTTTATTTAAGTCTACGGATGCCGATGCCTTAACAAGGTATCGGCCGATAAGTTAAGACGATGGAATACGAGTTACTCTCGAAGGCCTACGAAGCCGTCCTGATCATGGCCGACATCAATCGCATGGCCTTTCTGGCGGCGGGCGTTCTGGTCGGCTTGGCGATCGGCGTGATTCCGGGCCTGGGCGGCATCGTCGGTATGGCGCTGCTGCTGCCTTTCACCTTCGAGATGGACCCCTACGCGGCATTCGCCATGCTGCTCGGCATGGGCTCCGTCACCACCACGTCGGATACGATTCCGGCCGTTTTGTTCGGCGTTCCCGGCACGGCGGGTTCGGCCGCGACCATTCTCGACGGCCACCCTATGGCGAAGAAGGGGCAGGCCGGGCGCGCCTTCGGTGCCGCCTACACCGCCTCCATGATCGGCGGCATCCTCGGTGCGCTGCTGCTCGCGATCAGTATCCCCATATTGCGGCCATTCATTTTGTATCTGGGTTCGCCCGAGCTTTTGATGTTCGCGATTTTCGGGCTCTGCATGGTTTCCGCCTTGAGCGGCGGCGCCCCGTTGCGCGGCCTTGCCGCCGCCGCGCTCGGCATCATGATCGCCATGGTCGGCACCGATCCGACAACGGGCACGCTGCGCTGGACCATGGGGATGCTTTATCTCTGGGACGGTATTCACCTGGTGCCGGTGGTGCTCGGCATTTTCGCCCTGCCC
>JAVJPD010000332.1:0-1794 GCA_040216475.1 Rhodospirillales bacterium | reverse complement strand
ACGCTCTTCCGATCTTCAGCCTGCCTTGTTGCGCGAGGGTGTTGCCGAAATTGCCGTGCCCTTCGGCGTAATCGGGATCGAGCTCGATGGCGCGACGATGCGTCATGTCGGCTTCCTCGAGCCGGTTTTGTTTCTTCAGGACATTGCCCAGGTTGGAGAGGAAGGCGGCGCTTTCGCCTTGCAGCGCGATGGCCTTGCGGATCGCGGCCTCGGCTTCGGCAAGCTCGCCGGTTTCCTTGAGAACGTTGCCGAGATTGCCGTAGGCGTCGGCATAATCGGGTCTGAGCGCGATCACCCGGCGGTAGTGTTCGGCGGCTTCTTCCGGGTGTTGGAGCTCGTGCAGCACCTTGCCGAAGTTGAAATGGGCATCGATGTTGCCTGGATCGATGCCGATCACCTTGCGATAGGCCCCGGCAGCCTCTTCGAAACGCCCGACGCTTTCCAGTGCATATGCGAGGTTGTACTGAGCATCGAGACTGTCGGGGCGGATTTTGACGGCGGATTGGAGGTAGGCAATGCCGGCCTCGAGATCGCCCGACTGGCAGGTCGCGATGCCCGCCAGGGTTAACGTGTCGGCATGCTTGGGATGGCGCTGCAGGATGCTCCCGTAACCCTGCAACGCTTGCGCGAGATCGCCGGCCCGGTGCGCCGCCAGCGCGTTCTGAAACGCGAGCTTCATGGCGTCGTCGAGGGCCGCGCGCTTGCCGTGCGCGTGCAACTTTTCGGCTTGGCGTCTTTGCTTGCGGTTCATCGGGGGTCGGTCCTCGCGATCAGCCTTGAGGCACGGCATCGAACGCGATGCTGATCCGCGGTTCGTGATCGTAGGACGGCCCGTTCGCCGAGGCGTCGGCGCCCGCACCGGCATCGGTCGGGATGGTCCGGTGATAAAAGTACGACGGGAACAACACGATGAGTCCCGCTTCGGGGCAAAGGGCACGGGTCGGCGGCGGTGCCTTGAAATCGAAACCGTGCGGTTGGCCGAATTCGATCCACCCGGCGTTGCCGGCGTCCGTGGTCCGGACGGCGCCGGGAAGCGTAACGTAATACACGCCGCTCAACCATCCGGCGGGGTGGAAGTGCGGCCGCTGGTGGCCCGGGCGGCTCAGCACCGTGCCCCAGATGTTCAATGAAAACCGCTCCGGGATATGCGCGAAGAACGGATGCGGCGGTTCGGCGGCGATCCGCTCGCGGTAATCCACGACCGCGGTCGTGATCAGTTCGCGCAATTGCGCCAGCGGCCCGGATGTTTCGTGTTGCAGGTGGGCGGTCTGGCTGCCGAATTTGGTCGATTTTTGGCCCGGTTCGTATTCGAGCGAGGGGTGATCGAGTATGTGGCGTTTCAGGGCATCGTTGAAGGCGGCGAGGCTGTCGTAACCGGGGGCCGTGTCGATGCGCGCGGTTTTGATCAGCCGCTCGAAGTCGAGCAGATGTTCGGCGGCGTTCCGTTCGCCCATATCGTTGAGGATATAGCCTTTCAAGGCCTTGGCGCGGGTATGCAGGGGATCGGCGCGCAGGCAGCCGTCGCAGGCGGCAAGCGCACCGCGCAGATCGCCTTGGCCGAGCAGCAATCGAATCAAAGGGTAGAACAGATTTTCATTGCGCGGTGCGGCGTTCAAGGCTCGGTTCAGCACCGCGATGGCGTCTTGAGGTTGCTGCTGCTCGTTCAGGACCCCGGCCAGATTGAGTGATGCCTCGGCATAATCGGGCTTTAGTTTCAGCGCTTGCCGGTAATGCGCGGCGGCTTCGTCCGGTTGCCCCATCTTCAGCAGCACGTTGCCGAGATTGATGTGCGCG
>JAVJPD010000331.1:0-1945 GCA_040216475.1 Rhodospirillales bacterium | reverse complement strand
CAGACGCCGACCGGCTGGCGCATCGCGTAACTGTCGATTTCCGTCGCCACGCCTTCGGAATATTCGCCCTTCAAGAGCTGCGGGATGCCGCAGGCGAACTCGACCACCTCGATGCCGCGCGAGATCGAGCCCTTGGCGTCGGGGATCGTCTTGCCGTGTTCGAGGGACACCAGCTTGGCGATCTCGTCCAGGTTGGCGTACAGCAGCTCGCGGAACTTGAACATCACCTGGGCGCGCTTGGCCGGCGGCGTCGCGGCCCAACCCGGCAGCGCGGCTTGCGCGGCGGCGATGGCCGCGCCGACTTCGGCGGCCGAGGCCAGCGGCACTTTCGAGGCGACCTCGCCGGTCGCCGGATTGAACACGTCGGCGAACCGGCCGCTTTTCCCCTTTACGGGCTTGCCGTCGATGATGTGGTGCAGTTCCTTGGTCATGCTTAAAGTCTCTCCCGGTTATTTTTCGTCTTTCAACACGTCGCGGACGATACCGAAAATCTCCTCGATATCGGCCTCGCTCGCGACGAACGGCGGCGCGACGATGCCGCAATCGCCGGTGAACTTAATGTGCACGCCCGCGTTGTACAGTTTTTTCTGAACATGGATGCCCCGCCCC
The DNA here is from genome assembly GCA_040216475.1 of Rhodospirillales bacterium. GTDB lineage: Bacteria > Pseudomonadota > Alphaproteobacteria > Rhodospirillales > CALINB01 > CALINB01. The sequence goes on along the minus strand of JAVJPD010000331.1, from coordinate 1,336 downwards.
CCGCTCATGGACCCGGGGGCCACGTCGATCCCCGCGATCAGGCCGTAGCCCCGGATATCGGTGACGATGGGAATATCCTGCAGCGCAAACGCCGCGTCGAGGAAGGGCTTCGACAGCGCCGCCGCCCGGTCGAACAGCTTGTCTTTTTCGATGATGTCGAGCGTCGCGAGCCCGGCCGCGCAGGCCGCCGGATGGCCCGAATAGGTGTAGCCGTGAAACAGCTCGATGGCCGCCTCGGGGGCGGCGTCGACGACCGCGTCATAAATATGATCGCGCACGGCGACCGCGCCCATCGGCTGGTTGCCGTTGGTGATCGCCGTGGCCATGGTCATGATTTCGGGCAGCACATCGTATCTTTGCGCGGCGAACGCCTTGCCGGAGCGCCCGAAGCCGGTAATCACTTCATCGAACACGAGCAGGATGCCGTGGGCATCGCAAATCTCGCGCAGGCGTTCCAAGTATCCCTTCGGCGGCACCAGGATGCCGGTCGAACCGGCGATCGGCTCGACGAAACAGGCCGAGATCGTATTGCCGCCGTAAAGCTCGCATATTCTTTGCAGATCGTCGGCCAACTCGGCGCCGGTTTCGGGCCGGCCTTTGACGAATTTATTTTCCTTAAGCCAGGTATGGCGCATGTGCACGACGCCGGGCATCACCTGGCCGAACACCTCGCGGTTCTTCATCAAGCCGCTGAGCGAGGTGCCGCCGATGTTGACGCCGTGATAGGCGCGCTCGCGCGACACGTAACGGGTGCGGTGGCTTTCCCCCTTGGCGCGGTGATAGGCCATGGCGATCTTGAGCGCCGTGTCGACGGCTTCCGATCCCGAGTTGCCGAAGAAGATGTGATTGAGGTCGCCCGGCGTCAGTTGCGCGACCCGCCCGGCCAGCTCGAAAGCCCAGGGATGGCCCAACTGGAACGGCGCGGTGTAGTCCATTTCCAAAAGCTGCTTGTAGACGGCCTCGGCGATCTCCTTGCGGCCGTGCCCGGCGGCACAGCAGAACAGGCCCGAGGAGCCGTCGATGAGGCGCTCGCCCTTGTGATTCCAGAAATAGATGCCCTCGCCCTTCACGATCAGCCGGGGATCGGCCTTGAAATCCCGGTTGGCGGTGAACGGCATCCAGTGCGGTTCCAGGGTATTGGCTTTCAATTCCACGGCGGTTCTCCCGGGCAAACGGCCCTTGATATGAATCATCTTATGGGGCCGGGCGTTAAACTAGTATGGTAGGACACGGGGGCGCCAATGAAAACGGCGTCTCGCTAGGGTTTCCCGGAGGTTTAGCATGCTGATCGGCGTTCCGAAAGAAATCAAAGACAACGAGTTCCGCGTGGGCATGG
>JAVJPD010000330.1:0-2709 GCA_040216475.1 Rhodospirillales bacterium | reverse complement strand
CGCGAACCGGCGGGCAGGCGAGTACGAACGGCCGCGACCAATCGTGGGCGGCGAGCGCGGCGTTGAAATCGACGGGATCGGGCGCCGGATCGTCGGGTTTCAGGGTTTCGGTCAGCAGCACGATTTGATGGCCCCGCTCGGCAAGGGCAGACGCGAATTCGCGCGCGCGGGTGCCGCACACGTGCGGGCAGTCCGGATGGCAGTGATTGACGAAAACGGCGCGCATGTCAGGCCGCTTCCCGGCCCTGGGTTTTCAGGGCCGGGACTTTGTCCTGGGATTGAACGCGCTCGATGAAATGCCGCTGCCAGGCATCGGCGACGAAAACCTTCCACAAGGGCGCGGCAAGTGAGTCGTCGCCCGCGCGAAACCGTGCGACGGCTTTGTGCCACCAGGACGGATTCCAATATCCCCGGTACCGGAACGCGGGATCGTTGATGCAGGCCTCGACGGATTCCAGCAGGCCCCGGCGCAGCCATACGGTTTGCGGCGGCACGAACCCTTGCTTGTTCCAGCGGGTCCGGACCGGCTCGGGCAGGATGCCGCGCATTGCTTCGCGCAGAATGCGTTTGGTTTGCATGCCGCCCATCAGATACTCGGGCGGCAGGGAGAAAACGAACTCGGCGATGCGGTGATCGCAGAACGGCAGCCGCACCTCGACGGAATGAGCCATCGAGTTGCGATCGCCGTAGCGCAGCAATGTCGGCAGCACGGTGTGAAAGGCGTCGTTGAAAAGGGCGCCTTTGAGGCCGCCGTAGGGGTTTTCGACAGCTTGCGGCGGTTGAGCGGCCCGCTTGGCCAGCGCACCGCTCACGCCGTAGAGGAAATTACTGCCGAGACCGAGCAGCTTCGAGATCGGCATCCGCACCCCGGCTGGCAGGCTTTCGCTGAAGCGCTGGCGCGCCGACGGCAGAGCCATGGGATAACGTATGCCGATGTTGCCGCGTTCTTGCGCGGTAACATCGGCTTCGGCGCAATAGGTCCGGAAGTATTGCTCGTAGCCGCCGAGCAGTTCGTCGCCGCCTTGTCCGTCGAGCAGTACGATGATTCCTTCCTCGCGTGCCTTGCGAAAAACGCACCATTGGGCGTACTGGCTGCTCGAGGAGACGGGCAATTCGTTGTGCCAGAGGAACGCGGCCAGTTCGTCGACGAGTTCGCGGGGCGACGGCTCTATCGTGTGTGTAATGGTGTGGTTCGCGGAAGCGACCTCGTCGATATAGGGGCCTTCGTCGGCATTGGTTCCCGGAAAGCGCCCCGAAAACGTATGATAGGGAGCATCGGCGCCGAGATGGCGGCGGGCGAGGCAGACGATCGAGCCGGAGTCGAGCCCGCCCGATAAACATGAGCCGACCGGCACGTCGCTGCGCAATCTGAGCTGGACGCTGTCCGCCAGCAGATCGCGGAATTGCGCGGCGGCTTCGGGCAGATCGGCGGGCGGCGCGCCGGTTGCCGGCGTCAGGGTCCAATAACGGCCGATGTCGGCTTCGAGAGACTCGGTATCGAGGATCAGCCGCTCGCCCGGCAGCAGTTGCCGAATGTCGGGAAAAACGGTCTGGCGTTCATCGTCGAGGCCGTTGGCGTTCCACACCATGAATTTCATGGCGCGGGCGATATCGGGGCGGTCACTTATTTCAGATAAGGCCAGTAAGGCCTTGTATTCGGAAGCGAAGGCGAAAAAATCCCGTTGCGCGGAAAACAGGAACGGCTTTTCGCCGAATCGGTCGCGGGCGCAAACAAGACGACGGCGGGCCGCATCGTAAAGCGCGAACGCGAACATACCGTTGAGTTCATTGAGACACGCATCGCCCCAGGCCCGGTACGCGGCGAGCAGGACCTCGGTGTCGCTTTGCGAGGTCAACTCAACGCCTTCTTCGCGCAGACGGGCGGCCAGCTCGCGATAGTTGTAAATCTCGCCGTTGAAGCAGAGAACCGTATCGCCGGAGGGGTGTCGCATCGGCTGGCGGCCGCCCGGCGACAGATCGAGGATGGAGAGGCGCGTGTGTGCGAACCCGACTCGGCCGCGTTCGTCGATCCAGGTGTTTCGTTCGTCCGGGCCGCGATGGATCTGCAGCCCGGCCATGCGGGTCAGGGCCTCAGGATTGACGGCCGAGCGGGCGATGATTCCGGCGATGCCACACATAAGTTCGGATCATATCCTCGGTGGTAGTCGTGGGCGGTACTTATATGTTAATTATGGCCTTATAAGGCTCTAAAACGAGATTGAACATCTTTTCGCGATCATAACGTATTTACGAGAGAAAATATGCCGACTCGGAGGGAAATCCGCCGATTTCTTGGAAATTGTTTCGCCATTACCAAAAGTAGAATGGCAAAGAAAACCTATGTGCCGAATCCGAGGAAGGTTATTTTTGTTGAGACATCCGCGCGTTGCAACTTGGCGTGCCGTTTTTGTGCGTACAGTAAATTTCCGCCTGGCGGCTTTATGGCGGATGATTTGTACGATCGCGTTATTAAAGAAGTGTGCGACTTGGGATTTGAATTCGTTTGGTTGACGCCGATGCTGGGCGAAGCTTTCGCCGATCCGAATATCATGAAGCGATTCACGGTTCTAGAAGAGTCGCCTCGAATTCGAGGTTATGCGTTTTACTCGAATTTCATCATGGCCAGAAAAACGCAAATTGAATATTTGGAGCGGCTTGCTAAACTGGCCTCGATACATATCAGCGTATACGGCTTCGACGAGATCGGAA
>JAVJPD010000329.1:0-5404 GCA_040216475.1 Rhodospirillales bacterium | reverse complement strand
CTCCGGCTGACGCTGTCGAGAATGAGGCCGCACATAAAGCAGACCACGCCGACCAGCATGATGCCGGTCGTCAGCACGGCCGTGGGAATACGGGGAACCAATCCTGTCTCGAGATAGGAGATGAACAACGGCACGGCGAGCGCGACGGATACCGCCGCTAATATGGCGAACAGCGAAGAGAAGAACTGAATCGGTTTCGTTTCCTTCAGCAGCATGAAGATCGTGCCGAGAATCCGGAAGCCGTCCGCGAAGCTGTTCAGTTTGCTTTCCGATCCTTCGGGGCGTGCCTTATACGGGGTCTCGATCTCGATGGCCGGCAGGCGCAGATCGAGACAGTGAATGGTGAATTCCGTCTCGATTTCGAATCCTCTCGAAAGCGACGGAAACGATTTCACGAACCGCCGGGAGAAAACGCGATAGCCCGAAAAGATATCCGAGAATTGTTTGGCGAACAGTGCCGAGACGAACCAGTTGAATAGCTTGTTTCCGAAGCGGTGGCCGGGCCGGTAGGCTTTGCCGTTGTCTGCGGCGTCGGTTTCCTGCCGGGTGCCGACGATCATGTCCAGGTTGTCCTCGATGAGCTTCTCGACCAACCGGGGAGCGCTTTGCGAATCGTAGGTTCCGTCGCCGTCGGCCAGGATATAGATGTCGGCTTCGACGTCGGCGAACATGCGCCGTACAACTTGGCCTTTGCCGCGCCGCGGTTCGACGGCGACGACGGCGCCGGCCTCCCGGGCGCAAGCGGCGGTCCGGTCGGTCGAGGCGTTGTCGTAGACGTAAATGGTGCTGTCGGGCAGCGCTTGACGAAAGGATTGCACGACGCCGGCAATGGTCCTTTCTTCGTTGAAGCAGGGCAGCAATACGGCGATTTGGGGCTTTTTCATGCCGGCGGTCCAATGACGTGTTTTCGAATGAGGGACAAATTTGTGAAAAACGAGCGCAAGATCAAGGATTTATTCAGGCAGTTCGAAACGGCGCCGGTATCTTAGAGCAATTCCGGGCGTGAGGCTTCGGAAATGGGGCGTGATAAAATCACGCGGAAACGGTGATCCGGTCAGGTTCGCGCAAGGCCGCCGGGCTACAAGAAACCGCTACAGGGTTGTCGCCATTAGGAGTTTTTCCCTGTAACATGAAAACGGCGCCTGAAAGACAGAGAACAGGGATAAGACAGCCAAAGGCGGGGGAGAGAATACGTGGCGGAAGCCAATCCGAAGCTCTTGGAAGGGGTGACGCTTCTCAGCGGTCTCAATCCGGTGGAAATCGCCGGTCTCGAGGAATATTGCCGGTATAAGAAGTTCGCCGCCGGGGAGCAGATTTTCGACCGCCAAAGCAAGACCACGGATGTTTTTTTCGTGGTGCGCGGCAGCGTGCGCATCGTGAATTATTCCCTGTCCGGCCGGGAAATCACCCTGGACGACATACCCCATGGCGGGCATTTCGGCGAACTGGCGGCGCTCGACGGCCAACCTCGTTCGGCCAGCGTCATGGCGCTGAGCGATTGCGTGATCGTATCCATGCCCCAGAAGATATTCATGGACGCGTTGGCGAAATATCCGGCGTTGGCGTTGGCGGTCATGAAGCATCTGGCGGCCATCGTTAGGCGCTCCACGGACCGGATCATGGATCTCAGCACGCTCGGCGCCAACAACCGGGTCCACGCCGAATTGCTGCGTCAGGCCAAGAGCAACGACAAGGATGCGAACGAGGCGATCATCAAGCCGATTCCCGTGCACAGCGATCTGGCCAGCCGGGTCAGCACCACGCGCGAGACGGTCGCGCGGGTTTTGAACGATCTGGCCCGCCAAGGGATCGTCGAGCGCCGCAAGGATCACCTCGTGATTCACGACGTGGCGCGGCTGCAGAACATGGTCGATCAGGTTCAGGGCGATAAACCGGTGGCCCGGGTTGCCCTCGGCGCCGCCCAGCGCTTTTCCACCTGAATCGGGGAAACTCTATCTTTTTAGTGGTTCGTGCCGTGCCAAAAAATATCGGAAAAAGTGCTTTTGAGTGATGCCGGTCACTGCCCGGCGCCGGGTTCGGTGCCATTGTGCCCGGGCATTCAGACAGTCCCTCGACGAGACTTTCAAGCCGCCTTTACTTCGGAAAGGCGGCTTTCTCTTTGTGTCGTTATGTTTGATGAGGCGCCCGGCGCCCGTGATCGGCGCCCGTGACCGGCGATAGGGCCGGCCGGGCGTTATTTGATCTTGGCTTCCTTGAACAGGACGTGCTTGCGCGCGACCGGATCGTACTTTTTGAACTCGAACTTTTCCGTCGAGGTCCGAGGGTTCTTTTTGGTGACGTAATAGAACCCGGTTCCGGCGCTGCTCACCAGCTTGATCAATACGGTACTCGATTTGGCCATGGTCTTCTCGGCTCCCGGTAAAAAACCCGTGCAAGGCGCGAACCATACCGCCGGCCCCGGTTATGTCAAGACTCCTCGATAAAGGCCCGGAAAATGTCAGGGCGCGGGGGGCTGAAACGACAGCTCCCGCCCGCCGGCCTCCGGGGCCCGGGCCAAATCCGGTGCCGCGGTGACGGTCCGGGCGTAGAGGGCGGGTTCGCGCAGCAACCGGGCGGCGACTTCGGTCTCGATGTCTTTCCGGCGCCGTTCGGGCGGGCAGAATTCCCGCAGCCGGTTGCGTTTTTCATCCGACTCGCCGTTGCTCCGCCGCCAGGTATCGAGGGCCGCCAGGGTCCGGGCATGCTGTTTGATCGCCGCCCGGATCGATCCGGCGGCACCTTGATCCTGGCCGCTGGTGCAGACCGAGGGCAAAACGCCGAGGTTATGGAAGATGTAACCGGCCGGCGAATGCAGCCGCGACCAGGTCAGCGTCATTTCACCATTGTTCGGCAGGCGAATTACGGTCTGCACGGTGCCCTTGCCGTAGGAGGTGGTGCCGATGATCACGGCCCGCCCCGAATCCTGCAGGGCCGCCGCCAAGACTTCCGCCGCCGACGCCGATTTTCCGTCGACCAGGACGGCCAAGGGCCGTCCGTCGATGATGTCGTCGGTGTCGGCTTCATAATATTGATAGCTGTCTTGATGGCGTCCGCGGGTCGAAACGATGCTGCCTTTCTTGAGGAACAGGTCGGCGATCCGGATCGCCTGCTTCAACAAACCGCCGGGGTTGCCCCTGAGATCGAGTACGACGCCCTTCAGGCGGCCGCCGGTTTTTTCTTGCGCTTCGCGCACGCGTCGGGCGGTCCGTTCCGCGGTCATATGATTGAAGCTGCGGATGCGGAGGAAGGCGATGCCGTCTTTTAAAGACGATGTCACCGTATTGGGCACGATCAAGGACCGTTTAATCTCGAACGAACGCGGGCTTTTCTCGTCGGCCCGGCGAACCGTGAGCGTGACGAGGCTGTCGATGGGGCCGTGCAGTTGCGCGACGATGTCGCGGGCCTTGAGGCCCTTGACCGGCACGTCGCCGACATGGGTGATGATGTCACCTTTTTTCAATCCCGCTCGTTCCGCGGGCGTGTTTTCGAGTACGCGGTACACTTGCATCTCGTCCCGTTTGAACCGGAACCGGATGCCGATTCCACCGAAGCCGTCGCGGCGGTCCCGGTTGCGTTCGGCCTGTTTACGGCCGGCATAGCGGGAATAGATATCGAGTGTGGACAGCATGCCGTCGAACACGGCTTCGTAGATTTTCTCCGTCTTTTCGCGTTGTACGCTCGCCGATGCGTTCCGCGCGGCCTGCAAAACATCGGCCGTGAGGCCGGCCCAGGCGGAAGGTTCCAGGGCGGCGGCATTGCCGGGCGTCTGGAACCGGGCGATTTCGCGTTCGGCCGACAGCAATCGGATCGTTTGTCCGTCGTGCAGCACGGTTAGGCTGGGGTCGATCGCGCTGAGGCCGCGCACGCCCTCGAGGGCAAGTTGATTCAAGGGAACGGTTTCGATGTATTTGTCGGAAATCTGCGTGAAGCCGGCGGAAAAGAGTTCGATGGCGCTCAAACGCTGAACCGTGTCGCGGGAACTCGTGGGCGCGGTCGTGTTCGCGCCGGCGCAAGCCGTCAGCAAACCGGCCAACAGGACCAGCGCCGAAGCGTTGAGAAGAAATGCCTCTTTTTTACGGTGTATACGGATACGGCCCAGCCCAACCATGCCGGCCATTCTCGGCGATTTTCCGGTTCGCGTCATCTGTCGAATTCCGTTCAACGCTTGGATCGGCCCTTTTTACGCGATTTTGGGTTAACGCGCCGTTGTCGTCCGGACACTTTGCCCCGTGTGCCCTGGGGAGACTTCCCCTTCTTGGCGCGGGGCGCGCCGGAATCCAGGATATGGCAGAGGAGGCTGCCGGAATAGGGGTCGGCCTCGACGAGAATCACCTCGACCGTATCGCCAAGGCGGTAGATCTGTCCGGTATGCCGCCCGCGCAGCCGGTGATGGGCCTCGTCGTGAAAATAGTAATCCTCGGGCAGGGTGCTGATCGGTACGAGGGCGTCGGCCTGAGAATCCTCCAGCGTCACGAACAGGCCGAACCGGGTCACGCCGCTGATGCGGGCGCGGAACTGCGCGCCGACCTTCTCGGCAAGGAAAGCTGCCGAGAAGCGGTCGACGGCATCGCGTTCGGCGGCGGCGGCACGGCGCTCGGTCATCGAAATATGCTCGCCCATGTCGGCAAAATCGCGGTGATCCTTCTCCAGCCCGTCGTCGCCGAAGCGGCCGCCCCGAATCAGCGCCCGGTGCACGAGCAGATCGGCATAGCGGCGGATCGGCGAGGTGAAATGGCAGTACTTCGTGAGCGCGAGGCCGAAGTGCCCGATATTTTTCGGGTTGTACTCGGCCTGCGATTGGGTCCGCAGCACGACCTCGTTGACCATGTGGGCGAATTCGGTGTCGGCGGCGCGTTCGAGAATTCGGTTGAAATGCGCCGGCTTCAGCACTTGCCCCTTGGCCAGTTTGATGCCGATGCCGTCCAGCAGTTCCCGCAGGGCTTCGACCTTGTCGGGCGCGGGTTCGTCGTGAATGCGGTACATGCAGGGAAGCTTTTGCGCTTCCAGGGTTTCGGCGGCGGCCACGTTGGCCGCGATCATGAATTCCTCGATTAATTTGTGACTGTCGTAACGGGCCCGGAGACGCACACCGGCGACGTTGCCCTTGTCGTCGAACACGATCTGGTGCTCGGGCAGGTCGAGCTCAAGAACGCCGCGCTGATGGCGCGCCTCGGCGAGGGCGCGATAGGCACCGTATAGGGGCGCGATGACGGTATCCTTCAAATCACGGGTCGGTTCGTCGGCACGGTCTTCGTGCGCGGCCTGCACCTGCTCGTAGGTCAGGCGCGCCGCCGAGCGCATCATCGCGCGCGCGAATTTGTGGCGGTGCGGCCTGCCGTGCGCGTCGATCCAGAGGTGGGCGATCATGCACGGACGGTCTTCGTTCGGTTTCAGGCTGCACCAG
>JAVJPD010000328.1:0-1529 GCA_040216475.1 Rhodospirillales bacterium | reverse complement strand
CAATCGCGGGGCGGTCACAATCGCGCGGCACAAGGGAGGGAACGTTCATGAAAATCACGAAAATCGATATCATTCCGGTTTGGTATGAAGTCACCGATGCCTATAACCAACTTTTCGGCTCGGGCAAAAAACCCGGTGCGTCCGTTCACTCCCGCGAGGGTTGGTTCGCCGACATCGATTACAAGGAAAACGTCTTCGTCAAAATGCACACCGACGAAGGCATCGTCGGCTGGGGCGAGGCGACCGCGCATCCGGTAACCAGCGAAACCCAGGCGGGATTGGTCGCCACCATCAAACTCTTCGGCGACATGATCATCGGCAAGGACCCGTTCCAGATCGGCGCCTTTCACGCGGCGTGGGACCACATGTTCCTGCAGGCGAACGCCGGCGCGCGTTCGGCACTCGATATCGCCGTCCACGACATCATGGGCAAGGCAACCGGCCTGCCGATCTATAAGCTTCTCGCCGGCGGCTACTATCAAACGCGCTTCGGTCTGATGGGCACGATGCCGCGCGCCGAGCCGAAGGTGATGGCCGAAATGTGCAAGGAACACATGACGCGCGGCTATACCTGTTTCGAGCCCAAGATGACCGGCCACAAGGAATCGCTCGACGCCGATGCCGACCGTCTCGAAGCCATCCTCGACGTCGTGCCGCAGTCCTGCCTGATCATGGCCGATCCCAATCAGGGATGGGGCACGGCGAAGGATTCCATCGAGCTCATGCGCCGGCGGTTTCCGACGACGCCCAATCTCGCCATCGAGCAGCCGATCATGTATTACGACCTGATCGGCCTCGAACAAATCACCCGGGCGATTCCGCAAAAAGTGATCGCCGACGAGGCCTTGCAAAATCTGCCGACCACGATCGAGGTCGTGTCCAAGCGCATGGCCGACATGACCAGTTTCAAACTCGGCAAATGCGGCGGCTTTTACAAAGCCATGCAGATGATCCGTGCTTCGGAGGCGATGAACGTGCCGGTCCGCATCGACTGGACGCAAGGCTCTCACTTGCTCGACACCGGTACCGGCCATCTCCACGCGTGCGTGAGGCTCGTCGCCTGCGATCCCGGCATGGATTATCAACTGCGCATCAAGGACAAGCCCGTCGCTGAAGGCGGCGTTTACATCGAAAACGATCAGTTCGTGATGCCGGATACGCCGGGCCTCGGCCTGACCGTCGACGAAGATGTCATCAAGCGACTGTCCGAACGGAAATCTCTGTAATCAAAGCGGCAGGCGAATCCGGGCGCGCAGGCCACCAAGCGGCGAATCGCTCAATTCGATGTCGCCGCCGTGGCCGCGGATCACGTCCCGGGCGATCGTCAGCCCGAGCCCGACGCCGCCGGTTTGCGGATTGCGTGAGCCCTCCAAACGGTAAAACGACTTGAAGACGTCTTCCCGTTTGTCTTCGGGAATGCCGGGGCCGTCGTCATCGATGGTGATTTCGACGGCATGGCTCCGTTTGCCGGCGCGCACCGATACGTTATCGGCTTAGCGAACCTCGTTATCTATCAAATTCATGACACT
>JAVJPD010000327.1:0-9067 GCA_040216475.1 Rhodospirillales bacterium | reverse complement strand
ATCAGCACGGCGAGGGAGACGATCAGGCGGCGGCGTGTTTGCGGAAAGGTCATGTGCGTGTCGGCCCCGTCGTTCATGGTTTGACCGCGGCCGAGAGTTCGGCGGCGCGCTGGCGGATGCCCGGCGGCGCGGCGGCGTCCTTGGCGAGCGCGTCGAGAAGCGCATAGGCTTCCTTGCGCTTGCCCGCGCGGATGTCGAGAAGGGCTGCGGTTTCCTTGGCGCTGTAACGCCAGGGATTGTCGTCGGCCATGAGCGGCGACAAGCGGGCACGCAGCGCTGCCGGCTCGCCGGTATCGAGTCCGTTCAGCACGGAAAGCAGCAAGGCGAGGTCGCGATACGTTTTGTCGATGCCGGTGTCGGCGGCGGTGTCCGCGTAGATTTTCTGCGCACCGGCCTTGTCGCCGTTCTCGGCCATCGTCGCCGCTTGGCGCAGCTTGGCCAGGAAGCGGTAACCCGAACCGGCGTCTTTCGCGAGCGCGGCGAAGGCTTTTTGCGCTTCGGCCGGTTTTTTGTCGGCGAGAAGATAGAGCGCGTCGGCGAAGCGGTCGCTTTGCGCGGCGCGGATATTCCGGTCATAGGCGCGCCAGCCCTGATAGCCGGCCACGGCCACGACCAGGATCACCATCGCGGCGATGATGTATTTGCCGTAAGCCTTCCAAAGCTTGGCATACCGTTCGGCCCGGAGATCGTCCTCGATTTCGTCAAAAATATGATCGTCGGTGTGGTCGGCCACTAAAGCGTCTCCCAAGTCCGAATGCCGGATGCCGCAAAAAGCGCGGGCTCGGCGCGGCGTGCCCGCGCTTGTTAGCCGAAAAAGGCCTTACCTTTCAATGTTTTTGCTATCATTCGCCGGTTCCCGCAAGGGCTAAAACCGGGCTCCGACCCCGCGAAAGCCAATCAGCCAAGGCTTTCAGGCGCTTGGCCGCGTTCCTCGGGGCCGTAATCGCGGATCACCTCGGCCACCCGGATACGGTAATTCCTGAACAATTCGGTGCGGCCCCGATTCTGGGCCTCCCGGTGGCGGGCATGTTCGCGCCAGGCGCGCACCGCTTCCTCGTCCCGCCAGAACGACAGCGACAGCAGTTTGCCCTCGGTGACGAGGCTCGAAAACCGTTCGATGGAAATGAAGCCGTCGATCTTCTCGAGTTCGGGCCGAAGCGCCGCGGCGATATCGAGATATGCCTGCTTGCCCTCTGCCGTCGGTTCGACTTCGAAAATAACCGCATACATGATTGTGCCTCGTTCATCCGTATCGTGCGTTGCGATGACCAATCGATCGATTGGTAAACCATTCGTGTAATTAGGCAGCGAAATTTCCGCGAGAACTTTTTAAATCCTGTGTTCCATGTTTCGAGCCCCAATTCTATATTGGCACGTAACGATATCAAGGGCGCCGCGCAAAGGGCGTCCGCGGCAGCGAGAGGGAGCATGCGTCTCGTCACCTTTTCCCAACACCGCCGGCAACGGCTCGGCGTGCTGATTGACGGCGACACCGTGATCGTCGATCTGGCCAAGGCCGACCGGACGGTGCCGGCGGACATGAACGCGGTGATCGACGCCGGTCCCGGCGTGTTGCGCAAAATTGCGCGCGCCGTGAAGGCCGCCGGCCCGCGTGCCCGCGTGCCGGTCAAGACGGTCAAATTGCTGGCGCCGGTGCCGGTGCCGAAGCGCAACGTGCTCTGCGTCGGGTTGAACTACCGGGCGCATAGCAACGAATTCGACAAAAGCGGATTCGACTTGGGCAAGGCGGCGGTGAACGAGCCGACGTTTCCGATCATCTTCACCAAGGCGCCGAGCACGGTGATCGGCCCGGGCGCGCCGATCCCGGCGCATCTCGATTATTCGAATTCCACCGATTACGAGGTCGAGCTCGGCGTCGTGATCGGCAAGAAGGGCCGCGGCATTCCGAAAAGCAAGGCGTTCGATCATGTGTTCGGCTATACGATCATCAACGACGTGACCGCGCGTGACATCCAGCGGGATCATAATCAATGGTTCCTCGGTAAAAGCATCGACGGCTATTGCCCGATGGGACCGTATCTGGCGACCAAGGACGAGATCGGCGACATCCGCAAACTGTGGATCGAGACCAAGGTCAACGGCGAGGTGCGCCAGCGCGCTCCGGTCAGCGATCTGATCTTCGACGTGCCGACGCTGATCGAGACGGTTTCACGCGTTATGACCCTGATGCCCGGCGACATCATCGCGACCGGCACCTGCCAGGGCGTCGGCATCGGCTTCGAGCCGCCCAAGTTCCTCAAGAAAGGCGATACGGTCACCCTCAGCATCGACAAGCTCGGCGTGCTCGAAAACAAAGTTGCCTGATCGCTTCCCGGGCCGTACTTTAAAGCCTCGGCGTAAAAAGTAAGAAAACAGGGAGGCGAAACCATGGGAATGGAACTGCAACTCGAGGGCAAGACGGCCCTCGTGACCGGCGCCAGTCAGGGCATCGGCCGGGGCTCGGCGAAATGCCTGGCGGCGGAAGGCGTCAAGGTGCTGCTCGCCGCGCGGCGCGAAAACCTCCTGAAGGAGCTTGCCGATGAGATAGAGGCCGAGGGCGGCGTGCGCCCCGAGACGATCGGCGTCGATTTGCTGGAGCCGCGCGCGGCCTATAAGCTGAAGGACGAGGCGCTCAAAATTCTCGGCCACGTCGACATCCTGGTGAATTCCGCCGGGCGCAGCAAGAACCCGAACATGCCGGGCAACATGCCGTTCGACGCCCCCGACGACGTGTGGGACACCGAAATGTTGATCAACTACGGCGTCATCCGCCAGCTCTCCCTGGCCTTGGTGCCGAGCATGGTCGAGCAGCGTTACGGGCGCATCATCAACATCACGGGCAAGACGGAGCCGCGCGACATGCGCACGGCGAACCCGCCGAAGGCGGCGGCGCACGGCTGGGCCAAGGGGCTGTCGCGCCAGATCGCGCGCTACAACGTGACGGTGAATTCGATTCCGCCCGGCAAGATCGTCAGCGAACAGATTTTGCGCAATTACTCCAAGGAGGAGATGGATCACACCAGCAAGTGGATCGCGACCGGCGGCTTCGGCATTGCCGAGGATATCGGTCATTTGATCGCGTTCCTGGCATCGCCCCGCGCCCGCTACATCACCGGCACCGTGATTCCCGTCGATGGCGGGTTTCGGCGGTACTCGTTTTAAAGGGGGAGGGGAACATGGCGAAAGATTGGCAACTCAAAGGCAAGACCGCCGTCGTGACCGGCTGCGACAACGTGCTCGGCGCGGCGATCGCGAAGGCGCTGGCGGGCGAAGGCGTTTCGGTGATCGCGGTCGGAAGCGATCAGGGCGCGCTCGACAGGGCAGTCAAGGCAAGCGGTGCTACGAAGGCTATCCGTGTCGATTACGGCGACGCGGGCGCGGCCGCCTCGGTCGCGAAACAGGCGGGCGGCGCGGATATCTTGGTCAATGCCACCGCCGGTTTGAAAACGGCGGTCAACACGCCCATCGATATCGCGGACGCGGCATGGCAAACGGAAATGACGACGGAATTCGAGTTTCCCCGTGCATTAACGCATGCTTTGTTGCCGGGTATGACGAAGAACGAATGGGGCCGGGTGATCAATATCGTCGGCGGCTCCGAGCCTTACGATCTCGGCGTCGAATACGCGGCATCGGGGGCGCTGCAGGCGTGGTCGAAAGGCTTGTGCCGTGCCGTCGGCCGCCAGGGCGTCACCGTCAATTGCGTGCAGCCGGGGCTGATCAAGGGCACCCAGGCCGCGAAAGATTACGTGCACATCGTTACGGAACGCACGGAAGATCCGATGATCCCGTTCGGCGAACCGGGCGAGCCCGAGGACGTGGCGTATTCGGTGGTCTATCTATGCTCGCCGCTGGCGCATTACGTCACCGGGATCGTCTTGCCGGTCGACGGCGGCTTAGGACGGCATCAGCATTAGGGTTTTTTTGAACTCTAGAACTTCGGCGTTACGTTAGAGTACCGGATAAATGTGAGTTTCAGGATTTTGTCGTTGGCGCGATTATTTATGCTTTTTTATCACGTTTTTCGATTGCCATACGTGCACTTTCAGGAAGATCGCCAAACATTGCGCTCACATGTTTCGGCTGAGTAATCATTATTTCTGTAATTAAATTGATAAGACTAAACAATTTTTCTGCAGCAGCCCGATCGTCACTGAGGTCAATTTGTCCTGGGTGAACAGCGTTATTTCCTACTACACGGACAACATCCAAAGCTTGTTGCACACGAACATCAAGACCTTTCTTTACTAAGGAAGCTATATCAGCATTAATATTTTCGCCTTTCTCTCCTAAGTGTTTGCAAAGTTTCTGTAATGCAAGTCTTAGGAGGGCAGCAGCACCTCTTGGTGATGAATCAAGTATTCCGCTAGCCTCTAAATAGTCCTTGAGAGCATCTTTTGGTAAATCAGAGTTTGGAACAGGTGCCGTGCCAAGTGTTGGCCATATTAAGCGATCATAAAGCCATACAGAAACTTCATCACAATTATAGCACTGTGATATCCACATATTGTGGATAATGTAGTCTGTGTTTGTTCGCCGTTCTGTTGAAAATGGTCGCCCTAATGCCATCCTTTCCAAAAGTTTTATAAGATTTGTTCGTTCGTTATGATCTTTGATTTCTTCAAACGGTTGATCTTTAATGTTCTGTTCTGTCCATATGGGAGGTGTTTCTTTATCGGAGTAGAGTCGATGAGCATGAATTGAGTGCCAAAATTGTTTTGCGAGTGCTCCACAGTGTGGACAATTAAATGCCAACTCATTGATGGTCGGCGGCACAAATTTGGTTCGAACATCCGTCATGGGGTCACGCTTTCAAGCGAATACATTAAGCAGGAAATAACCATTAAATCGGGTGGGGCAAACTTTAATTTGGACAAATAAAGTATAATTATCAACTGAAATTGTATTTATAGAATTATTTGCGTGGCTAATTTACTTTATGTGGGGGATTCGGCAAAAAATATTGGGATCACTAGTCTTGAATTATACCCCTGGCATCATTTCAGATGTCATCCCCAAACGCACTTCCAGCGTGCGCCTGCGGTGGTCGCGCGCCAACTGTTCGGCTTTATTCGCGTCGCGGTTTTTGATGGCTTCGATCAGGGCGCGGTGTTCCTTGATCGCTTCTTCCGGCTGGCCGCTCATGTACAGCGTCGATTGGTCGAATTGACGCACCCGTTCCTGCAATTCGCGGATCATCTCGTAAAGCCGCGCGTTATGGGCGGCTTCCGCGACGTGTAGGTGGAACCGGCCCGTGAGGGCGCGCAGTTCGGTTTTATCCGTTGCCGACGCCATTTGCTCGACGAGCGTTTCCAGCGAGGCCAGCTCGATCGGCGTGATGGTTTCGGCCGCGAGGCGCGCGGCCAGGCCTTCGAGCTGCTCGCGGATCTGAAACAGTTCGGTCAGGTCCTTGCCGGAAAGGGCGCGGACCACGAGGCCTTTGCGCGATTGCGGATAGAGGAACCGATCCGCCTCGAGGCGTCGCAACGCTTCGCGTACCGGCGTGCGGCTGACGTTCATCTCTTCGGAGAGATCGCCCGGTTGCAGGCGGCTGCCCGGCGGCAGCGCGCCCTCGACGATGCAGCGGCGCAGCATCGCGTAGATCGCGTCCGAGAGCGTGCCTTCGGCTTCGTGCTCCTTCAGCAGCTCCCGGTACGCGGGCATGAATGGAACCGCCTTAGTTCTTCTCGATCTTGCGGACCACCGGGCGGTGGCTGAACGAGGTCGGGATGAACAGCGAGTGGATGCCGGGCCCGCCCGCGACGACGATCTGGATATCCTCGGGCTTGTCGGCGACGCCGATGTGATCGGGATCGCCGACGGTGGCGAACCAGTTCGAGCGGCGGTGATGCAGGCCCTTCACCGAACGCGGGCCGAAGCGCGACAGCGGGATACGCGCGTGCTTGAAGATGTAGTCGCGAATCTTTTCCTTGGTGAAGCCGTCGCGCGCCAGCACCTGGGCGTGTTCGGGGCTGAACACCAGGAGCGGGCCGCTCGGGAAGATGATGTTGTTGTTGCCGAGCGCGGTCATGGCGCCGACGAAATGATCGATCACTTCCCGACCGTTTTCGCAGCCGTAGGTGAACACGTTATGCGGCGAGGACGCGCCGCCGAGCACGGTGACGGTGCTCTCATTGGCCTTGAAGCCTTTCTCGACGTGAAACGCGCCCCAGGGGTTCTCGCTTTCGGCTTCCGCGAAGCAGAAGGTGAATTTGCCCGGCTGGCCGTGGGTGGCCATGTCGGTTTCCTCTGGGATTTCGCCGCCGACGTTCCAGCACACCAGGCGCACGGCGCGCCCGATGGTGGCGTTGGCGCGGTTGCCGGGGCCGAAACAGTTGCGCCCCGAATTGGCGTTGATTTCTTCCACGATAGGGCCGTTCAGGATCAAAAGCGGCGTGCTCATGTTGGTCGCGGTCTGCGCGCCGTAGAGATCGCAGTCCTTATCGAGCATCGCCTCGACGGCGGCGAGCACGACCGGGAAGTACGCGGGCTTGCAGCCGGCCATGACGGCGTTGATGGCGATCTTTTCCACGGTCGCCATGCGCATGCGCGGCGGGATCGCGCCGACCTCTTCGTGCGGGGTGCGCTTGGTGGCGGCAAGCATCGCCTGCACCTTTTCGAGCGTCGGCGGCACGATGGGGAGGCCATCGGTCCAGCCGCGTTCGAAGAATAGTTCCTGGTTCTCGGCATCGTTCAGGCTGTCGGAGTCGATCTCGATGGCCGCGTCGCTGTCGGCCGACGTTTTGTCGTTCTTGATCAGGGCGGAATCGCTGAGCGTCTTGGCGATCTGCTCGACCACCGCGTCGGCGCGTTCCAAAATCGCGTCCTGGGTCGCGGTGTGCATGGGGTGCGGTATCTCGACCAGGGGCAGATGCGCGAGGCCGCGCCCGACGGCCTGCTGGCGGGCGGCGCCCGAGAACGCGGTGCTGAACACGGTCGCGGTCGGGATGCCCTTGGCTTCGAGGGTGACGGCGTCGGCGACGGTCATCGAGGTCGAGGTGCCGCAATCGCCGAAGCACTGCACGACCGCGTTGTATTTCGTCAGGCGGTTCACTTCGTCGTCGTTCAGCGCGTCCTTCGGCGCGAGCTTGCGCACAACCTCGCCGATCTCGACGCCGTATTTATCCTTTAATGCGCCGCTGACGCGCTCGATGAAGATGTCCGCGTTCAGCTTGCTGTTGTCGACGAAGCCGATGCGCATATCGGAGAGCGCATTCAGGCGCGCGGCGTTGGTGATCGTTGCGTCGTCGGTGACGACCTTCGGATTGAGAATGGTGACGCGGGACATGGGAAGCCTCCTGGCGGTTGCGGGGCCGGGCGTCGCACGCCGGCTCCCGCAGGGAAAAATTATCTGTATTTATAAATATACAGATAAAACGGGATCGGGACAAGGGGAGAGAACCGACGGTTTTCCGGGGTTTCACGGCCTATCCCCATTAACCCCTCTTTAACCGGGGCGGAGTCATCCTGTGGCATCGGCCCGTGGGGTTGCCGATATCGTGGGAAAGAAGGGAACTGGGGGAGTGGGGTCCATGCTCATCACCCGTTTATTTTCATTACGCACGCTCGTCTTGGCGCTCGGCATGGTCGCCTTGCTGATGTTGGCCGCGTGCGCGCAATACGGCATCGCCGAGGTGGTCGCGACGAGCAGCACCGGCAAGACGATTCCCGATCACATCGTTTCCTACAGCAGCGGCAAGGACTGCTCGACGGTGCGTTACAACAACGGCCTGACCTACTGCAAGGAAGACGAAAAGGATCTGAAACAAACCGGGTTATACTGTTATCCGACGCTCGGCGCGGCGACCTGTTACGACCGGCCCAACCCGCACGATTACAAGGCCCTATCGAACGACCGCAACGAGCACAATTACGGCCAGAACCCGCCGCCGATGCGGAGGCTTCGCATCGAGCCGGCGCCCCGGCCCGATGACGGCCGGCCGTAACCGTCTCCCCAATTCCTTGTACGCCTGATTTCCGACTCCCCAGGGGGGCGCGGCGCGGCCTATAAAGACCCATGCTCTGGCGGATTGTCATCGTAACCCTGATCGCGGCGGGTGCCGTCGCCGCCGTCTTCTGGCTGGTGCCGAAGGGCGAGCGCGAGGCGACCCGCAACGTCGATTACGTTCAACTGGCGAGAACGCTCGCGCCGAAGGCCCAAGCCGGCGACGCGCAGGCGCAATTCGATCTCGCGCACCTCTACGAAACCGGCAAAGGCGTCGCGCGCGACGGCAAGGCGGCGGCGGCCTGGTACCAGCGCGCGGCGCAGCAGGGCATGGTGCGCGCGCAATTCGCGCTCGGGCAATTGTACGACAAGGGCGAGGCCGTTACCGCCGATCCGTTGCGGGCGATCCGCTGGTACGAGCTTTCCATTCGCCAGGGCAATCTGGCCGACGCCAAGTTCGCCATCGGCTTGCTGTATTACCGGGGCCGCGGCGTGCTGAAGGATTTCAACGAAGCGGTGTCGTGGTTCCGGCGCGCCGCCAATCAGGGCCATCCGTGCGCGCAGTTCCTGATGGGCGGGGTATACGAGGCGGGCTCGGCGGTCGATCTCGACCGGGTCGAGGCCTATAAGTGGTACACGCTTGCGATCCCGGGACGGCAGCGCTGTCTCGCCATGAATCCGCGCTACGACGCCATTGCGGCAAGAAAACGCCTGACCAAGCGTATGACCGAGTTCGATGTGAAGAAAGGCGAGGAACGCGCCGCCGCCTGGCGCCCCGGCCGTTGACGCCGCCGGTGACGGTATTTACGAAACGCCGGGAATCAGCCCGCTGGTTCGGATGCCGTCGAAAATGAACTGCACGGCCAGCGCCGCCAGCAGAACGCCGATGACGCGCGACACCACGTTCAGGCCGGTGACGCCGAGAACCTTCTGAATTTTGGTTGCCGCGAGAAGGCAGGCCAGGGTTATCGCAAGCACGATCAAGAGGGCGGCGATGACGGCGGCTTCGATCAGGAGATCGGCCTGTTCCGCGGTCAGCAGGACGACCGCGCCCATGGTGCCGGGGACCGCGATCAAGGGCGTCGCCAGGGGGAAAACGGAGATATCCTTCTTGTGCGCGCC
>JAVJPD010000326.1:0-2839 GCA_040216475.1 Rhodospirillales bacterium | reverse complement strand
CACGGCGGCTGCCCTGTTCCTCGCCGCCGGTACCGTGTTCGCCGCAAACGCCGCTTCGGCCGCCGATTTTTCGGGCAAGACCGTCACCATCCTGACGCCCTTCAAGGAAGGCGGCGGCGCCGACACCACGGCCCGCCTGTTCGCGCCCTACCTCAAGCAGTATCTGCCGGGCAATCCCAACGTCATCGTGCTCAACATGCCCGGCGGCGCCTCGGTGAAGGGCTGCAATTATTTCGAGCAGAACGCCAAGCCCGACGGCCTGATGAGCGTCATCGCCTCGACGTCCAATCAGATGAATTTCGCCATCCGGCACAAGACCGTGAAATACAACGTCCTCACCTGGCGGCCCGTGTTCGTAGTGGCGCAGGACACGGTTTATTCCGTCCGCCCCGAAACCGGCGTGAAGGGCAAGAACATCCTCGAGGACATCCAGGCGCTGCAAAAAGCCAAGCTGGTCGGCGGCGCCAAGAAACCGACCGGCGGCGAAACCCGCTCGATCATGACCTTCGATCTGCTCGGCATCAACATGAAGACCGTGTTCGGCCTGAGCGCGGGCAAGCAGCGCCAAGCCTTCGCGCGCGGCGAGTTGAACGTGAATTACGACTCGGCCAGCGCCTTCAACAAGAAAGGCCGCAAGCTCGTCGACCAGGGCAAGGTCATCGCGCTGATGACCCTCGGCATCCCGCAACCCGACGGCAGCTTCACCAAAAGCGCGGATTTCGCCCATCTGCCGACGGCGCTCGAAATCTACGAAAAGATGCACGGCAAGAAACCGTCCGGCCTCAAGTTCGAGGTCTGGAAAAGTTTCGTCTCGATGGGTGTCGCCACGTCGAAAGGGATGGCGCTGCCGAAAGGAACGCCGGACGAGATCCTGAACACCTGGATCACGGCCGTCAAAAAAATCCAAAAAGACAAAAAGTTTGCCAAGCAAGGCCGCAAGATCCTCGGCAACTATCCGATCCATACCGGCGAGGACGCCCGCAAACTGCTCAAGCTGTCCGTGGACATCTCCGAGGAAGGCCTGGCGTGGTACAAGTCGTGGGTGAAGAAACAATTCAATACCGGCCTATAATAGTTTGGGCAATATTTTGGCCCTGACGGCCGATCCGAAGCCCGGCACGCGATCCCGTGCCGGGCTTTTCGCACCGCGGCGCGATCGAATGGGAGTCGACGCCGGGATACGGTGAAAAATCAACGGATTATTCTTTTTCCATTCCCCCTTCGCCTCGGACACGTTCTGCGATACTCTTAGGCTCTACGAGGCTTCAAAAGCTCCCGGCGCGCCCGCGCCACAACACATAATAAGACCAGGGGAGGCCACAGTGGACCGGATTCGGGATCGCGCCCGTAAGCGCAACGGAACGCGGCGGAAGAAAGACGACACCACGCCCGCCTTCGCCGCGATCGATCTCGGCACCAACAACTGCCGGCTCCTGGTCGCGCAACCCGACGGCAACGCCTTCACCGTGATCGACTCGTTTTCGCGCATCGTGCGCCTCGGCGAGGGCCTGACCGCGTCGCACGAACTCGGCACGTATGCCATCGGGCGCACCATCGAGGCGCTCAAGATCTGCGCCCGGAAAATGCAACGCAACAACGTGAAATTCGTGCGCTGCGTCGCCACCGAAGCCTGCCGCCAGGCCAGCAACAGCAGCCTCTTCTTCAAACAGGTGAAAAACGCGACCGGCCTCGATCTCGAAGTCATCCCGCCCGAGGAGGAAGCGAGCCTGACGCTCACCGGCTGCCTGCCGCTGATCCACCCGGATACCGCGCACGCGCTGGTGTTCGACATCGGCGGCGGCAGCACCGAGATCATGTGGATCGACATCGACGAAACCGGCCGCGCGCGGTTGCGCGATACCATGTCGCTACGCCTCGGCGTGGTGTCGCTCGCCGAACGGTTCGGCCACGACAAGATCGCGCCGGACGACTATCGCACCATCCTCGCGCAGGTGACCCGGCAGCTCGACGACTTCGACGGCCGCCACGGCATCTCGCGCCGCATCGCCGACGGGAAGGTGCAAATGCTGGGCACGTCCGGCACCGTCACGACGCTGGCCGGCATTCACCTCGACCTGCCGCGTTACGACCGCGCCCAAGTCGACGGCCTCAGCATCGATTTCGACAACATCCGCACGATCATCGACCGCCTCGCCCTGATGGACTTCAAAACCCGCTGCGCCCACCCTTGCATTCGCCGCGAGCGTGCCGATCTGATGATCATGGGATGCGCGATTCTCGACGCCATTTGCACGCGCTGGCCGGTCGGCCTGCTGCGCGTCGCCGACCGCGGCATCCGCGAGGGCATTCTCATGGCGATGATCAACGACCACAACAACGCCCACGCCGCCGCCGCGCAATGACCGTATCATAGTTCCGAATGAGCGATTCACGGTCGAAAGGCGGCAAGAAGGGCAAGGGCGCGACCCGGTTCACCGGGCGCGGCCTGAGCACGCGCGTGAAAACAGCCAAGGGCCGCAAGACCTCCTCGACCCGCTGGCTGCAACGCCAACTCAACGATCCCTACGTCGCCGAGGCGCAGGTCCGGGGCCTGCGCTCGCGCGCCGCGTTCAAGCTGCTGGAACTCGACGAGCGCTTCGCCATCCTCAAGCCCGGCGACAGGGTCGTCGATCTCGGCGCCGCGCCCGGCGGCTGGACCCAGATCGTGCTGGAGCGGATCGGTCCGCAAGGTACGGTGATCGCCGTCGACCAGAACGTCATGGAGCCGCTGTCCGGCGCCGCCGTCATGCAGCTCGACATCTTCGACGAGAACGCGCCCGAGGAGATCAGACGCGCGCTCGGCGGCCCCGCCGACGTGGTGCTGTCCGACATGGCGCCG
>JAVJPD010000325.1:0-2091 GCA_040216475.1 Rhodospirillales bacterium | reverse complement strand
TCGGCGGTGCCGGTCTTGCCGCCGATCCGGTAACCCGTCACGTCCGCTTTCTTGCCGGTACCCTGCGCGACGACCAAATGCATCAGGCCGCGCATCTGACGCGAGGTCCTGTCCGACAGAATCTGCTCGTCGAGATGCGTGTCCCGGCGGGTGCGCTTCAGCAACGTGGCCGGACGGCGGAAGCCGCCGTTCACCAGCGTCGACACCGCTTCGGTCATTTGAATCGGGCTGACCGCAATCCCGTGACCGTAGGAAATGGTCATGGTGTTGATCTCGCGCCAGCGCGGCGGCGAGAGCGGCGAGCCGACCTCGGGCACCTCGATGCTGGAGGCGCGCAACAGGCCCAATTGTTTCAGATAGGCCTTCTGGACCTGGCCGCCAACATCGAGCGCCATCTTGGCCGAGCCGATATTCGACGAATACACCAGGATTTCGGGCACCGACAACCACCGGTTCTTCGCGTGATAATCGGTGATCCGAAAGCGCGCGATCTTGATCGGGTGGCTGGCGTCGTAGCCGTCGCGCATGGTAACGGTGCCGCTGTCGAGCGCCATCGCCGTGTTGAACAGTTTGAAGGTCGAGCCCATTTCGTACACGCCCTTGGTCGCCCGGTTGAAACCGGCCTCGCCCATCGCGCTCGACGGATCGTTGGGTGTGAAGTCGGGCAACGAGACCGCCGCGAGGGTTTCGCCGGTTTGCACGTCCATGATGATGCCGGCGCCGCCGAGTGCCGTGAATTGCATGATCGATTTCGACAGTTCTTCGCGCAGGATGGTCTGCAGACGCACGTCGATGGACAGCGACAACGGCGCCGCACTGCGGCTCAGGGCCTGATCGAAGTAACGCTCGACCCCGGCGATGCCGCGGCCGTCGACGTCGGTGAACCCGAGCACGTGGGCGGCCATGGGGCCGTGCGGATAGACCCGGCGAACTTCGCGCTTGAAATCGAAGCCGGGCACGCCGAGGCGATTGATCTCGTAAACCTGCTGCGGGGTCAGGTTGCGCTGCAGCCAGACGAACGTGCTGTCGGCACGCAGCTTCACCAGGATTTCCTCGCGGCTCAATTCGGGCAGAACGCGGGTCAGTTTATCGGCGGCTTCCTCGGCATTGAGGATGTCACGCGGGTTCGCGTACAGGGACTCCGTCGGCAGGTTGGTCGCCAGGATGATGCCGTTGCGATCGACGATATCGGCGCGCGCGAACTCGGTCTCCGTCTCGGGACCCGGCGCGAAGTTCTGATCGGCCTTAAGTCCGTGCATGGTCAGATCGATCAATCGGCCGGTCACGGCGGCGAAGGCCAACAACATGACGACGCCGGTCACCAGCAACCGGTTGCGCCCGACTTCGAGGGCCTGTTTGAGGTTGCCCTCAAGGCGCACGAAGCGGCCGTTCTGCAGCGGCAGTTCGCCTTGCTTCGTTTGTTTCCGTTGCTTTTTAAAATTGGTCATCGGTCTGCCTTTCTGTCAGCCAATGGCGAAAACAGCGGCGAAGGCGTTCTTTTCGCCGCCATGGATACGGGCGTGTCGCTTTCGGGCCGGGCCTCGGGCACGCGCTCGGCGAACGCCGACCAGCGGGTCAATTGATCGGGGGCGACCGGCTGCATATTCAAATGGCGTTCCGCCAAACGGCGCAGCCGGGCCGGGTTGTTCAAATGACTCCATTCGGCGTTCAGGACGTGAATGGCGCGCTTGTTGGCGTCGATGTCCTGAACCAGACTCTTGAGTTCGTGCTCGAGGTCCTGCACCTGATACTTCACCGTGAACAGGATCAGGCTCAGGGCGCCGGCCAGAAGAATGAACAGCACGGTCGTATGCCGGATCATGCCGCCCTCCTCTTGTTGCCTTGGGCGTCGTCCCGTTCGGGCCACGGCGGCGCGGTCAGTCTCTCGGCCGCGCGCAGGCGGGCCGAGCGGGCCCGCGGGTTGGCGGCGACTTCTGCCGCCGCCGGCTTGCTCGCGCGGCGGCTCAAGAGACGAAACGTGGGGGCTTGGATGTCCGTCTCTTGTTCCGGCAAATGACGGGAGGTTTTGCCGGAACTGCCGCTACGCAAACGCATGAATTCCTTGACCTTGCGGTCTTCCAGGGAATGAAA
>JAVJPD010000324.1:0-2008 GCA_040216475.1 Rhodospirillales bacterium | reverse complement strand
TGAAATTTCAAATTCGCATCTTTCCTAAAACCGTCGCCGGCGAATCTTTCAAAGTTTTCTAGGATTAGCTGCAATAGCTCGGGGTGAACCGGGCCTTCCCATAAACCAGGCTGCATCTCATCAATACTACCGCCGGTAAGAAGCCATTGAAGATTTCCTCGTTCCCAAATTGCAACCCGGATGCATTCTTCAAACGGTACTGCTTTTCGTTGCCGCCACGATGAAATCGTGGTTTTTCCAACGCCGAGCCGGGCCGCCAACTCAGCGTCCGTTTTAACCCGAAGGTACTCTTTCATCCGTCGAATCACCGCCTTAGCCGTTATTTCTGGCGGCAAATCCGGCACTTTCTGGGCACCCTTAGAACGCATTTTGTAGTCTCATGTTGATTTAGAACGCGAATTGCGTTTAGACTGCATGAAGCATGCAGAACAATACCGCAAATCGCAGATTTCAACCAGACACGGCCATTTATCAAGCCGTCAAGGCAGCTTTCGTCGCGAAGGGGACCAGTTTCACCGTTTGGTGCCGTGGCAACGGTATTACGCGTCAGTACGCTACCGACTGCCTAAAGGGGCGTAGGAATGGGCCGGCTGCGCAAAAACTTCGATCAAAGATCATCAGCATTACAGGTGTGGGTAGTGGCCGAAAAAAATAGATGGCTAACGGCAAAAGATTTTGCACCTTTAACCGGCCGAACAATCCGGCAAGCCCAGCGTATTATTAAAAATGCTGTTGAAGGAAAACCTTGGGAAGGAAATCTTTTAGTTGGCCGCATCACACGTGGCAGAGGCGGCGCGCGTGGTTGCCACTATCAAGTCTATCTTCCGAGCCTTCCCGCCGAGCTGCAACAACGCTGGACCGACCGACACGACGAGCCCGAAACCGGCGAGTCGGACCGGAATAAGCTGTTTGAGGATACGTCGGACTCCAACTATCGGTGGCGGTATGAGCTAATTCGGCCGGCCTTGATTTTACCGGCGCGCTCGAAGGAACGCGCGGACGCGATCCGCGCCATTGCCGCGCGTAAGCACATGAAGCCGGACGGCTCCTACCGCAAGGTTTCGCCCGACACTCTGCGCCGCTGGCTGGCATCCTACGAAGCGAACGGCTACGCCGGCCTTAAAAGAAAAAAACGCCAGGATCGCGGATCGAGTCGCGTGTTTATATCTCGACGATGGGACTCCGCCGTTCCTTTCGATGACGCCACCAAACAACGGATCAAAGATGATCTTTTGAGCGGCGTGAATGGACGATGGGCAAAAAACACTTCCTTCGGCTGGCATAAGATCGCATGGGATTCGAGTCTTGATTTGGAAAATTTAACTATCGAAGCCGGATATAACCCCGGAAGGAATCGGTTGCGTCCTCTCTGCCGGCTTCCTCGTTCGTTCGTGGAGCAAGGCCGCAAATACCGCGCGGTCGCTATTTATAATATGGATCATAAGCAATACGATGATAAATCCCGGCCGCGCGTCCAGCGTAGACCGCCCGAAAATCCCATGGAAGTTGTTGTCGGTGACGTTCATCACATGGACGTTCTTTTAAGTCGCCCGGACGGCAGTACCTTCACGCCGAAGATCGTCGCGTGGCTTGATTGGGCAACGTCCCGGATTTTTACCTGTCCGGTTTTTCTTAAAAAAGGCGAAGGCATTCGACAAGAACACGTCGTCGAGGCTTTCATCGCGATGGTAAAAGATAAACGATGGGGAATGCCTCAGACACTCTATCTGGATAATGGCACCGAGTATTATTGGACGGACCTGATCAACAACGCTCAAAAACTTAATGACCAAATCAGAATTGAAAATTTAGATACCAACAAAACTATAAAACAAAAATTAAAAGCCAGACGTTCGAGTATCATAAATGCGAAACCATATAATGCATCGGCCAAGGTTATTGAAGGAACATTCGGGTTTTTAGAGCGAATTATTTTTTCAACATTCCCTGGTCACATTGGAGGAAATCGGACAAATAAAAAAACGGCCAACGTCGGTAAGCTGCCGGC
>JAVJPD010000323.1:0-5837 GCA_040216475.1 Rhodospirillales bacterium | reverse complement strand
ACCGGCAGTTCCGCCGCCGGCATGGTGACGGTGACTCTCACGGGCAAGCACGAGGCACGCAAGATCGTCATCGATCCGAGTTTGGTCAGCGCCGAGGATAAGGAAGTGCTGGAGGACCTCATCGTGGCGGCGTTCAACGATGCCAAATCCAAGGTCGAGGCCCAGGCGGCTGAGAAAATGAAGGAGCTGACCGGCGGATTGCAGTTGCCGCCCGGCTTCCAGTTCCCGTTTTGAGCCCTGCGCCGGTTCCACCCACATGGTTTCCGCGCCGAACGATATCGATAAACTCATCCAGCTTCTGGCCAAGCTGCCGGGGCTCGGGCCGCGCTCGGCGCGCCGCGCCGCGCTGTTCCTGATCAAGCGCCGCGAAGCGGTGATGACGCCGCTCGCCAAAGCCATCGAAACCGCCGCTTCTTCGATCAAGACCTGCGCGACCTGCGGCAATCTCGATACCGTGGACCCGTGTTCGGTCTGCACCGATCCCCGGCGCAACGGCGCGCTCGTCTGCGTGGTCGAGGACGTCGCCGATCTGTGGGCGCTCGAGCGCACGTCGGTTTTCAAGGGCCGTTATCACGTGCTCGGCGGTACGCTTTCGGTGCTCGACGGGGTCGGTCCGGAGGACCTCAACATCCCGAAGCTGATCGCGCGGGTGAAGGAGGACGGCGTGTCGGAGGTCATCCTCGCGACCAACGTCACCGTCGATGGCCAGACCACCGCGCATTACATCGCCGATCGCTTGCGTGAAACCGGCGTCGCCGTGTCCGGCTTGGCGCACGGCGTGCCGGTCGGCGGCGAGTTGGATTATCTCGACGAAGGCACCCTGAGCGCGGCGTTGAAAGACCGCCGCGCGGTCGGGGGCTAGTACATTCGTCATTGCCCGGCTCTGCCCGGGCAATGACGCAATTAAGGAAGATCGCGCAAAGAGCGTGTGAATTAAATGTTTAACAACACGATAAAAGGGGGAACAAGACAATGAAATTGGTCCGCATCTACACCGGCGACGACAACGAATCCCACATCGAAGTGCATAACCAGAAGGAATACTTCGAGTTTACCGAACGCAACAACACCCGCACGAAGATTCAAGACGTCGACGGCATCTGCTTCGCTCATCGCAAGACGGACTCGCCGGTCAAGTTCCACACCCCGGCGCGCCGACAGTATGCGCTGTACCTGAGCTGCACGGTCGAGATCGGCCTCGGCGACGGCTCCAGCATCGTGATGGAACCGGGCGATATTCTGGTCGCGCAGGACACCACCGGCCACGGGCACTCCTCGAAGGTGCTCAAGGAAGGTATGGTCGCCTTCGTGAATTTCGACTGACCGCGCGCCCGGCAGGGGCATTCGCAAACAATAAACGGGGCGGCAACACGGGAGAAACAACCATGAAACTGGTGCGCATCTATACCGGCGACGACAACGAATCCCATATCGAGGTTCACGATCAGAAGAAATATTTCGAGTTCACCGAGCGCAACAACACGCGCACGAAGATCGAGAAGTCCCACGGCATCATCTTCGCGAAACGCTCGACGTCGACGCCGGTCAAGTTCCATAACGCGACGCGCCGGCAATACGGGCTTTATCTGAGCGCCCGGGTCGAGATCGGCCTCGGCGACGGCTCCAGCGTCATCATGGAACCGGGCGATATCCTGCTGGCGCAGGATACCACCGGCCGCGGGCATACGTCGAAGGTTCTTCAGGACGGCATGGTCGCGTTCGTGCGCCTGGAGGAATAAGGCCCGGCACTTTAAAGTGCGCCCCCCGATCTATTCGCCTTACAAAAACCATAATTGCGACTAAAATAACGGCCACGTCCACACCGTGACCTAGGGGGGTATCATGCGGGCTATCTTACAATTGACGTGCGCCGTGCCGTTTCGCCTATGCCGGGCGGCGTTCGTTCTGGCCGTTCTGGTTTTTGCCTTCATGGCGCCGCCGGGTACGGCTTGGTCTGCGTGCGGCGGCGACGGCCAGTCGGTCTGCACCACGGCGAAGGCCACCAAATCCTCGACCAAGCCGTGGTGTCCCACCGGCAGCCAGCTCAACTTGAATTTCAAGTGTTACAGCTGTCCCACCGGTTACGGGCGCACGCTCAATCCGGATCCCAATGCGGGCGCCGCTTGCGAGCGTTCCGCCTATACGGTTTACAAGAAGCCGGTCTACCGGGGTGCGGTCAAATGCAAGAAGCCGGTCATCATTAAATCCATCGGCTGCGCGACCTGGGATCAGTACTGTTCGAGCGGAGAATTCCCGCACGGCGGCAAATCCTGCTATTCCTGCGACGGCTACAACCGGAACGGCAACCCGATCGATTCCGCCAAGGGCTGCGATAAGGTCGTGCCGGCGGCGCACTCGGCGGCGACCTTCAAGGGAAACTTGGGGTGCGGCTCCCTGCATTTCGATGCCGTCGACGGCGGATCGTGCTGGTCGTGCCCGAACGGTTATGATCGCAACTTTAACTCGGTAAAATCCACCGCCGCCTGCACGGCCCGGCTGCGCTGCGATAGCGGCAACGTCGAGATCGCCAATAAGTGTTACAAGAAAGGCAAATGCGGCGGCCTCAACGATCGGCCGTGTCTCATTGTCGAGCGCCTGCCGTCGTGCGACGAGGGCCTTTACGAAAGCGCCAAGGCGGGCAAATGTTTGAAAGTGCCGCCGGGGCAATCGCCCTGGACCGCGACGCTCGGCGAATTGGCCGACGTCGGCAAGGACGCCAAGGCCGCCTGCCTCAAAACCTTGGGCGATGGCATCGAGCGCGGCCAGGCCCAAAACACCGGGCCGTCGCGGGTCGGCGGCGTGGTTGGTCAATGCCGGGATTTCGCGCAGGTCGGATTCGCCTGTTCGGTGCCGACGATCCTCGATCTGTTCGCCGTGTTCAACGCGTCCGGCGAGGGCGATATCGGCAAGCTTCTCGAGAAAGAGTTCACCACGCGCATGACGGCGCCGCCGTGCGGATTGATCACGAACCCGGACCCGTTTTGGCAGACGGTCGGCCGGGCCTCCTGCGGCGCCGGTTTCATGATCGTGCCGCCGGAGATCTACAACACGAGCGTGTGTATCACCAAGCTCAGCATGAACCCGCAATTCCGCCAGCTCGCCGGCATGCGCCTGGCGCCGGGCCGGCCGATGTGCACCGTGATCGGCGAAACGCTGTTCGACGTCGCGAAAATGTATTTGATCGGCAAGCTGGTTGCCAAAGCCAAAGGTAAGGCCAAGGCGGGTCTGCAAAATCTTCAGGCCAAAGGCGTGCGGAACTCGATCATGAAAGGCGGAAAATTCCATAAGCAGCAAATGGAGGCGCTCGCCAAGGCGTCCGTCGGCATTGACCGTCTGTTCAAGGTCATCGATTTCGGCGGCAACGTCGTTACCTTCAACACGGCCCTGCAGATCATGAACAAGGTGCCCGAATGCGGCGTCGACTATAAAGCGCCGCCCCTGTCGACGCCCGTGTCGGCGTCTTCCAAGGTTTACGGCTCGGAAGCCGTGGTCGCGCCGGGAACGCTCTACGTGGTCGATGCGAAAGGCCAGCTCAAGTATTACCGCCACATGGCCGGCGGCACGTTCACCATCGGCGGCAAGGTGATCGGCACCGGGTGGAGCGGCTTCAAATTCCTACGCGCAGCCGCATTGCCGGACGGCGGCGGCGCGCTTTACGCCGTCACGGCAAACGGCGATCTGATGTATTACGAGCACGACGCCAACGGGAACTGGAAGATCGCCGGCAAGAAGATCGGCACCGGCTGGGCGGGCGTGACGCACTTCATGGTGGCGCGCCAGGGCGAACTCTATATCGTCCGGCCGAACGGCGAGCTTCAGGCCTTCCGCCACAACGCCGCTTTTCAATGGACGCTCGCGGGCAAGGTCATCGGCACCGGTTGGGCGTTTCCGCAGGTGTTTTCCGGCGGCCACAACGCGTTCTACGTCGTGAAGCCCGACAGCAAACTCTATTACTACTATCACGACGAGCAGTACCGCTGGGTCCACGCCAATATGGAGATCGGCCAGGGGTGGGGGCCGCAACAGTTGAAGCACATGCAATCCGGCGGCAACGGCGAGCTTTACGCCGTCAAGACGGGTTCGGACGACGATCTGCTGTTCTACCGTCACGACGCGAATAAGCGCTGGGTCGCCGGCACCGGCAAGCCGATCGGCACCGGCTGGGGCGATCCCGGCAAATACGGCCTGATCGTCGGTCAGAGATAGAAGGCAGCGTTAGAGGGCGGCGCTAGGAAGCAACGTTCGGAGCGGCGCCGGACGTATGCATCGGGCGCACCAGGGCGTCCGGGGCCATGAACGGCCGGGTGCCGTCGACCTGCAGGCGGTGCATGACGCGCCGGTCGTTCGGGTCGAACGCCGTGCGGTGATGGATGGTGCAGCGGTTGTCCCAAATTACGATATCGCCGACGCGCCATCGGTGAGTCCATGCCAGCTCGGGCCGGGTGGCGTGCGCCCATAAAGCGTCGAGCAATTCATCCGACTCCTGTGGCGACAGATTATCGACGGTCGTGTTGGACCGCCGCCCGAGATCAAGCGCGCTTGCGCCGGTTTCGGGATGGGATCGCACGATCGGATGATGCGCGCCCGTGCCCTTGAAGTCGGCGCGCGGGGCGCCGGCGCTGTCGCGGCTGGCGTCATGGTGGATCGTCAGCTCCGCGATGCGGTCCTTCATCGCGGCGGGCAAGGTCTCGAAGGCGCGGTACATGTTGGCCCACGAGGTATCGCCGCCCGCGGGCGGCACCTCGAGCGCGTACAGAAGGCTCGCGCTCAAGGGCTTCTCCTGGTGCGAGCGGTCGGTGTGCCAAAGTGCTTCGCTGGCGCCGAGGTTGCCGAGCTTGAGGCCGTCCTCGATTACGTTGGAGATGACGTTGATTTCGGGAAAATTCTCGTCGCGCGGCATCATGCCGGCCGGGCGGCGGGTGCCGTGATGCAGGCTGCCGAAGCGCCGTCCGAAGGCGATCAGTGCGGCCTTATCGAGCGTCTGGCCGCGAAACACCAGCACGAGATGCTCCAGCCAGGCACGGCGGATTTCGGTCATCGCCGCATCGTCGAGATCGCGCACGTCGCCGCAGCGGATTTCGGCGCCGAGCGCGGCGCCGGTCGGAATAACGTCGGTCATGTTTTGCCTCCCATGGCGCGGGGTTGTGGCGCGGGATTATAGATCGCCCCTAATCGCCGTCAATATGGGCGCGAAGAGGCGGACGTTAGCCGGTCTTGCGGCAGACGACGCGCGCGGCGCCCTGGCCGGTCCAGCTCAACTCGCCCTGGTGTTCCCAAATCTTGCGCGCGCCGTCGGCATAGCGCGCCCCCGAGCCGGACCGAGCGCGCGCCAGCCGGTAGGTATTGCCGCCGATGTCAACGTCCGCGAACGCTGCCGCCCAGCGCACGGTGAGCGCGGTGCTCACGCAGTCGTAACGGGTGAGCGCGATGTAGGGAGGATTACTTTGCGGGACGCAGCCGATCACCGCCAACAAGAGAGTAAAAAGAAGCCAGCGCATTGATCGATGCGGTTATCCCCGGCCCGGGAACCGCTCCACGTTCGCGGGCGTGACGTCGGTCGGGTCGATATCGGCGGCCGGCAGGTCGGCGGCCGGCGTGTCCTCGCCGAGCTGCACGGTTTCGATCTTCTCGCCGCGGCGCATCACTTTATCCGCCGAGGTGCGGATGTCGCGCAGGTCCTTCGATGCCAGCTCGAAATGGCTTTGCAGCTTGTCGACGCGCTGATCGAGGCGGCCGACGTCTTCCATCATCTTCTGCACCTCGGTTTGAATCAGCCCGGCCTGCTCGCGCATGCGCGCGTCCTTCAGCACCGCGCGCACGGTGTTGAGCGTCGCCAT
>JAVJPD010000322.1:0-4876 GCA_040216475.1 Rhodospirillales bacterium | reverse complement strand
TTCCGGGCAGCCGCCGGTCTTGATCGACAGCAGCGTCGAGAGCTGCACCTCGTTCGCCCGCCAGTACGCGCGGTGCACCGTTTGCGCCCGGAACAGCAGATCGTTCAACGGCAGGGCGAACAACGCGAGAATCTCCGCGCGGCTCCAGTCGGAACGGATATCGGGCTTTTCCATGGTCGTCGCATCCGGCATCAAAATATCTCCAGGTTATAGAATCTCTCGGGCGGCCGCTTCGATGGCATCATAGGCACGGTGCAGAGCATCATCGCCGATGCAGTAGGGAGGCAGCACATAAATGACATTGCCGAGCGGACGAATCAACAATCCTCGTTCGAGGAAGAAGGCTTTGAGTTTCGCACCCACCGCAGCGGCGTAGCCCGCATCGCCGGTTTTGACGTCGACGGCCGCGATCGTGCCGGTTTGGCGGGGATGCTCGAAGGCGTCCAGCCCGCCGAGCGCGGCCAGCCGTTCGCCATGCAATTCGGTTATACCCTTAATACGCGCTCGGGTTTCCGGCGCGCACAGCAGATCGAGCGAGGCCAGCCCCGCGGCGCAGCCCAGGGGATTCGCGCTGAAGGAATGACCGTGGGTAAAGGCCTTCTCGAAACTGTCGTCAAGAAAAGCGTTATACAAGTCATCCCGGCACACGGTGGCGGCGAGCGGCAGGAAGCCGCCCGTGAGGCCCTTCGAGAGGCAGACGATATCGGGCGCCGTATCGGCCTTGATCGCGGCGAACAGTTCCCCGGTGCGCCCGAAGCCGGTCATCACCTCGTCGAAGATCACCAGAATTTTCTCTTTTTTCAGCCGCTCGACGACCGCGCGCAGGAATCCGGGACGGCACATGCGCATGCCGCCCGCGCCTTGCACCAACGGCTCCATAATCATTGCGGCGGTTTCGGCCCCATGCGCATCAAGATAGCGATCCAGCCAGGCGAGGCTTTCGCGTTCTTTCCGCTCGACATCCCCGTCGCCTTGCCAGGTGGCGGGAAACGGCATGGTCTCGACACCGAACAGAAGATCGCGCCAGGCCTCGAAGAAGCCGGAGCTTTGCCCCACCGACATCGCGCCGACGGTATCGCCGTGATAGCCGCCGTCAACCGCAAGAAATTTTTTGCGCGTTTCGCCTTTGTTGCGCCAGAACTGATAGGCGAGCTTGAGCGCGACCTCGACCGCGGTGGAGCCGTTGTCGGAATAAAACACGCGGGTCAGGCCGCCGGGCAGAATTTCGCCCAGCCGTTCCGCCAGCGCGACGGCGGGCGCGTGGGTGAACCCGGCGAAAATCACGTGTTCGAGCGTGGCCGCCTGCGCGGCGACGGCTTGCGCGATCTTCGGATGGGCATGGCCGTGCAGGTTGACCCACCAGGACGAGATCAGATCGAGATATTCTTTGCCGTCCTCGCCGTACAGCACCGCGCCTTCGCCATGGGAAATCGGGATCGCGTCGGGCGCGGTCGCGGCCTGGGTGAACGGATGCCAGATGACGCGGCGGTCGGCCTCGCCCGTCGTCCCGCCGCTCATGACACCACCGTTCCGAACGCGCGCGCGAGCTTGCGCGCCGCCGTCTCGACGTTTTTTTTATTGAGCGGCTTGATCGGCGCGAGGTGGGCGATCACGGGAACGCCCCCGTATTCCTCGATGGCCGCCGCGTTGGCCGCATTGCGCGGACCGTTCATGATGACCCCGAGCACGGTACATTTTCCGTTCCGCAAAGCCTGCAGGGTGAGCAAGGTGTGGTTGATGGTGCCGAGGCGGCTCTGCGCCACCACGATCACCGGCAGCTTCAATTTCGCGATCAGGTCGATCATCAACGAGCGTTTATTCAGCGGCACCAGCACGCCGCCCGCGCCCTCGACCACCAAGGGGCGTTTGATCTTCGGGCGGCGGAACGCGCTCATCTCGATTTTGACCCCGTCGCGCCGCGCGGCCTCGTGCGGCGAGAGAGGCGCGCGCAGCTCGTAGGCGGATTCGTGAAACCGCCCGGCCGCATAGCCGCTCAGGCGCGCAACCACTTCCGTATCCGTGCCGCCCGCGATTCCCGATTGCACCGGTTTCCAGTAATCGCCGTCGAGCGCGCGCAACAGGCAGGCCGACGTCACGGTCTTGCCGATCCCGGTGTCGGTGCCGGTCACGAAAACCCCGCCGGCGCGGTTGATTCGTTGAGCAAGCGTGTTGGCCATCAGCTTCGCGTGAAAATACCGTAGGCGACTTGATAGGTGATCGTGAGCGAGCCCTGTTTGTCGAGATGACGCAGGATGCGGCGCAGCGATCCGGCGTCGAGCGGGCGGCGGCCGGCCGCCGGGGTGTCGGCGCCGATGGCCTTGAGCGTCAGCAGGAAATCCCGCGCGCTCTTGTAGGTTTGCAGAAATTCTTCTTCCTCGACGGAGCCCTCGCCGCGCACGCTTATGTCATCGGGCCAGTAGCCCGCCCAAGACTCCGCCCAAGACCCCGCGATATCGGCCGCCGAGGGAAACGCCGGGGTCGCCGCGTTGAGGCCGAACATGCGGTGCGCCGCGCGCCATTCCCGAAACGTGCCGCGCACCAATGTCGCGAACGCGAGATGACCGCCCGGGTTGAGCAGCGCCGCCAGACGGCCGAGACTCGCCGGCAGGTCTTCGAACCATTGGAAAACAAGACTGGCGCAGATCACGTCGAAGCCGCCGCGCAACGCGGGCCGTTCGCCGTCCATTGCCAAAAACACACTGTCGCCGCCGGCGAATTTAGCGCGGCAATGATCGACCATCCCCGGCGCGATGTCGGAGACGGTCCAGGCGGCGTTCGGCAGGGCGGGCCTGAGCGCGTCGGTGAGGAATCCGGTGCCGCAGCCGATCTCGAGCACGCGCGGCATCGGCGCGTGCTTAAGCCGCGCGATGCGCCCGGCCAGATTGCCGGCGACGTCCCGTTGCAGCCCGGCGGCGGTTTCGTAGCGCGCGGGGGCGGCGTCGAAGGCGGAGATGATGTCGAACTTGCGCGATCGGCTCATGGCATACCGGTCATATCGTACGGGCGAACGCCCGGAGACGGTCGGCGCACCATGCCGGCGCGGTGACCGGCAACAGATGGCCGCCTTCGTGCCACTGAAGATTGCGGCCGAAACTCGCCTCGCTCAAGTCCGGCGGCACGATCGGATCGGCCCGTCCGGCCAGGGCCAGCACCGTTTCGCCTTGTAGCGCGGCGCGGCCGTCCCATGCCATGAGCCAGTCGAGCCCGCGTTCAAGCGCCGCCGGGTCGAGCGCCGCCGGGGCGAGCGTATCGGGCGGATCGGCATGGCCGCAGGCGCCGAGAAAGTCGGCGACGACGGCTTCGGGGGTCGTGCGGATTTTGTCCTTCATGCGCGCCACCATACGCCCATCGATACCGGAAGGGAAACCGTCCGACGCCGTGAACTTCGCAAAGCCGTTGATCGAAACCAGCCCGTCCCAGGCAAACGGTTTTTCATGCAGGAGCCACAGGAACCCGAGGGAGTGACCGACGGCAACGGTCCGCCCCGGCGGCATCGCCTTGAGGCCTTCCGCCGGTCCGCGAAAGCCGAGATCGACGGTCAGGGTTTCGGCCTCGGGCAGGTGCGCGCGCACGCCGTCCCAGAAACCGGCATCGAACCCCCAGCCGTGCACGAAGACGAAGGCGACCGGCGGTGCGTTCATCGGTTCGCCAACGCCGCCAGCGCGGGAATTGAATTGCATAGTGTTTTCAAATGCTTATCCGTATGCGCCGCGGTCACCGCCAGACGAATCCGGCTCGCCCCCGCGGGCACCGTCGGCGGGCGGATGGCGATCCCGAGCACGCCTGGGTCTTCCAAGAGGTTCGCCGGCGGCAAGGCCGCCTTTTCGGTGCCGAGCACGGCGGGCACGATCTGGGTCGTCGAGCCGGCGGTGTCGATGCCGTGATCGCGCAACGTATCGCGCAACGTTTTTGCGTTGGCCTGCAGGCGGGCGCGCTCGGCATCCAGACTCGGCACCAGATCGAGCGCCGCGTCCATCGCGCCCAGCACGGCGGGCGGCAATGCGGTCGCATAGATCAAGCCGCCGCATTTATTCACGAGCACTTCTTTCAAACGCTGCGAACACGCGACGTAAGCGCCGAACGATCCGAGCGCCTTGCTGAACGTGCCCATGACGAGATCGATGCGGCCCGGCACCGCGCCCGACAGCCCCATGCCGTTCGGCCCCAGCACGCCGGTCGCGTGCGCCTCGTCGACATACAGAAACGCGCCGAACCGCTCGGCGAGATCGCAGAGCGCGGTCAGATCGGCGCGATCGCCGTCCATGCTGAACACGGATTCGGTCAGGATGAAGCGCGCGCCGGATCGATCCCGATGTTTCTTCAACAGGCTTTCGAGATGACCGAGATCGTTATGGCGAAACCGGATCTCGCGCACGCCCGCCGCCCGGCAGCCGTGATGCAGGCTCGCATGCACCAGTTTATCCGCGAATACCAGCGGCGGCGCGCCGAGCAGGTCCGCATCCAGCAACGCGGGCAGGACGGCGCTGTTCGCCTGATAGCCGGAATTGAAAATGAGCGCCGCCTCGGTTTGCTTCAAGGCGGCGAGCTTGCGCTCGACCGATTCATGGATTTCGAACGTGCCCGTCACCAGGCGCGAGGCGCCCGCGCCCGCGCCCCATGCGCGCGTCCACGCCTCGGCCCGTTCGATCACCGCCGGATGATGGGTCAGGCCGAGATAGTTGTTCGACGAGAAATTAACAAGCGTGCGCCCGGCGCGCTCGATGGTGACGGCGTCGAGCGGCCGCACGGCGGCCGGCGCGCGGTAGCGGTCCGCGTTCTTGAGAGCGTCGAGATAGTCCGCCCAGCGTCGTTCGAAGGGGATCATCCGTTCGTTGCCGTTATCACGATGAATTCAGAGACGTATATGAGAGTAACA
>JAVJPD010000321.1:0-1147 GCA_040216475.1 Rhodospirillales bacterium | reverse complement strand
CGAACTTGAGTTTGATCGGCTCGGCGTCGGAATATTTCTTGCCGTTGATGCTCCAGATGTAGCGTTCCATGTTGCCGGTGAGGCGAATGACGATTTCGCGGTCGGCTTTGCGGTGTTTGTAAAGCGGGCGGAACGCCTTCAGGTCGGCATAAGACAGAACTTTCCCGCCGTCGGCGGCCCGTGGCGCCAAGCCGCTGCCGGGGGTATAAAACGGGTCCGGTTTCGGCGCCTGTTTGTTTTTGCTCATTTTCGAGTGATCCATCGCGCCCATCTTGGAATGATCCATGGCGCCTATCTTCGAGTGGTCCATGCCGCCCATGGAACCGTGATCCATACCGTTCATTTTGGAATGGTCCATGCCGCCCATGGCGTCGTGACTCATATCGGCCATCGTCAGCAGCGGCGGTTTGCGCAGCGCGGGAACGGCGGCGGTTTGATCCTGGCCGGGCGATAACGTGCCGCGCACGTATCCCGTGCGCGCCATGGATTCCGCGAAGACGGTATAGGCCTTGTCTTCCGTCGGCAGGACGATGACGTCATAGGTCTCCGCGACGGCGATGCGGAATTCGTCGACCGGCACGGGCCGCACGTTCAGCCCGTCGGCCTGTACGACGGTCATCTTGAGCCCCGGGATGCGGACGTCGAAAAAGGTCATCGCGGCGGCATTGATGAAACGAAGCCGGACGCGCTCGCCTTTCTTGAAGGCGGCGGTCCAGTTTTGCGCGGCGCTTTTGCCGTTCATCAGAAACGTGTAGCCGGACACGTCGGTGATATCGGTCGGCGTCATGCGCATATCGCCCCAATCGAGGCGATCGGAGACCGTTGCGGCGAAGCCCTTTTCGGAGACGTCCTTGAAGAACGCGCCCGCCGTGCGCTGTTGATAATTGTAGTAGTCGGGCATCTTCTTGAGCTTGGCGAGGATGGTTTCGGGGCTTTGCGTCGGGTGAAAATCCGACAATACGATCACGTATTCGCGGTCGTAGCGGAACGGCTCGCGGCCTTTCGGTTCGATCACGATGGCGCCGTAAATGCCGGCTTGTTCCTGCAGCCCGGAATGGCTGTGGTACCAATAGGTGCCGCTTTGCTGGGCCGGGAACGTGTAGGTAAAGGTCGTCCCCGGTTTGATGCCGTCGAAGCTGATGCCGGG
>JAVJPD010000320.1:0-1375 GCA_040216475.1 Rhodospirillales bacterium | reverse complement strand
CGAGCGTTTTGATGCGCGCGCTCACCGTCGATTGGGTGACGGACAGCCGTTCCGCCGCCTGCACGAAGTTGCGTGTCTCCATCACGGCGATGAACGTGCGGGCGTGTTCGACGTCCATTTCATTAACGGCCTGTAATGTTTCGTAACGTTTGCGTGAGCGGTTTCGCGGCGCCGAAAGCGAAAGCCGCGGAAAACCCGGGGCCGGATTATATATCGAAATTATCGATATAAACAATCGATTATATTCGTTTGATAAATAAGGGGCCGAGTCGCAATTGTAACGCCGTCGGTCGCTGCCGGCGGCACGAAGATACCGCAAGGACACTTCGATCAAGCCGGCTTGTCAAAGGGGCGACCGAAAACCGCGCCGGTAACGGCGCTTATGATGGAGTCTCAAATGAGCACGAAGTTTGTTTATCCCCTGGCTTTGGTTGCGTTGATGGCGTTCGGTTTCACGACCGTTTCCGCCCCGGCTTTCGCGCAGGAAGAACCCGCGCAGCAGGAACAGAGCGCCCCGCAGGGTGGCGGTGCAGGCGGCGGTGACTAACCGATCCGCTTAAGGCGCGCGGGTAACGACGCGCGCCGAGAGAACACGCCGAAAGTACGGCGTAAGCCAAATGGGCCGCCCCGGCGACGGGGCGGTCTTTTTTGTCGGCTGAATTCAGATAAAAAGCGTTACGCCGTTCTTCGAGGCGGCATTCAGGAAGCTCACCACGCCGCCCTCGACGAAATCGATGTCGTCGCGCAGGTCGGCGCGGGCCAGGTTGAGCGCGCGCAGGCCCATCTCGCAGACCATGAACGTAACCCCGAGCTCGATGCAGGCGCTCATCAGTTCCTCGAACGCGGCGACGTTGCGTTGCTTGAAGCGGATATCGAGCGCGCGTCCGGTTTCGGTTCCGTCGCTCACCGGCATGATCTGCCACGGCGGCGTGCCGTTTGCGTCCGGCTTCATGATCGCGCGGCAGGCCTTCATGGTGAAGAACAGGGTGGCCGGGGTGTTGGTCGCGGCGGCCGCGCTCGCGAGCGTCAGCGCGTAGTGCACCTTGTCGAACTCGCCGGAGAACACGACGACGGCGAGTGAATCCGGTTTTTCCGTTGCGGTATCGTCGCTCATGATGGGGCCTCGTGGATCGAAAGGTCGGTGATGGCGGGGGCGTCGCCGCAAAGCGGGCATTCGGAATCGCGCCTGAGCCTTACCTTGCGAAAGGTGGCGCCGAGCGCGTCGCAAATGAGCAGGGAGCCCGACAGGCTGTCGCCGATTCCGAGAATTTCCTTCAGCACCTCGGTCGCCTGCAGCGAGCCGATCACGCCGCAGAAGGCGCCGAGCACGCCCGCCTCCGCGCAGGTCGGAATCTGTCCGGGCGGCGGCGGTTCG
>JAVJPD010000319.1:0-1468 GCA_040216475.1 Rhodospirillales bacterium | reverse complement strand
TCGAACTTCAGGAACCGGGAAAACAGCACCGTCGCCACGTCCGCCATGCCCATGGGCATGCCCGGATGGCCGGAATTCGCCTTTTGAACCGCATCCATGGCAAGAAAGCGGATCGCATTGGCCATCTCGTCGTGGCTTACCTGCGATAGTGCCGTTGCCGTCCCCGATTGCGCAGCCGTCATTCAAGCTCTCCTTAAAACGCCTCTCCCGCTCCCGTATCGTCGGAAGCCATGAACGGCCCGCCCGCCGGCAGACCGCAACCCCTTGTCGTCTCCCAGGAATAATTCAAGACTTACAATACTTTATGGAAGGTTTTTGATAAAGAACCGGAAAAAGAAACACGGCCTTCCCAAGTCCTCGCGCCCTCCCTGTCGGCGAGGCTATTTCTACCCGTAATGCCCGACCCGATCAACGATTCCAAGCCGCCGGGGGCAGGCTTTTTCCAAAACCGGCGCCGGTAAAAATCACCAAGCGTTTTCAAGGATTTCGATGAGGTCCTCGACGCCTTTGATCGGCCGGGGATTGGCCTTGACGGTACCGGTATGAAGGCTGTGCTCGGCGATGTCGGCAAAATCCGCCTTATCGATTCCCACGTCGCGCAACCGGTACGGCAGATCGAGTTCCTTGATCAGGTCCTCGACCACGTCGCCGGCGGCGTCACCGGGGCGTCCCATCGCCGCGCTGATCCGAGCCTGAGCATCGGCCGTCACGCCGGCGTTGTAACGCAACACGCTCGGCAGCACGACGCACGACGTTTCGCCGTGCGGCACGCCGTAACCGCCGCCCAGGGTATGGCCGAACCCGTGACTGGCGGCAAAGTTGGTCCCGGTCAGGGAGCGCGAACTGCGGGCCAGCCAGATCGCCTGCTGGCAGCCGTGGCGGGCCTCGAGATCGTTCGGATCGGCTTTGCTTTTCGGCAGGTTCTCGGCCAGCAGGCGGGCCGCGATCAACGCCATTTCCGTGCACATGGGATCGGGCTTTTTCGTGCAGATAACCTCGACGGCATGGTCCAATGCCTTGATGCCGGTCGCGAGCCAGAGGCGCGGCGGCGTCAGCGCCGCCAAGGCCGGGTCGTAGACGACGGCAACCGGCATGAGCAGCGGATGGCCGTAGCCTTCCTTCACGTTGCGCTCGGGATCGGTGCAGCCGATGTTCTGGCCGATGTCGCCGCCGGACAACGTGGACGGCACCGCGATCATGCGTGCCTTCGGCGGAGTCTTCTTCGGGCTGTGACGGCGGCCCGCCTCGTCGACCGTGTCGCGCAGGGCGTCCATGTCCTTCATGGCCGTGACGCCGTTGGCCAGGCACAGGCTGACCATCTTGGCGGTATCGACCACGGCGCCGCCGCCGACGGCGACGAACAGATCGCATTCGCCGGCCGCGCGCACGGCGTCCATGGCCTCGATCACGTTGTCGCGCGGCGTATGGGGCTTGCAGTTGTCGAAAATCCCCAGGAACCGGTTGCCGA
>JAVJPD010000318.1:0-5974 GCA_040216475.1 Rhodospirillales bacterium | reverse complement strand
GCCAAGCGATGGCCGCCAACATCGGCCTGACGCTGCTCGGCGTGTTGACCAGCGGTTCGGGCGCGGGCAGCGCCATCAATCAGGCCGCCGGCCTCGGCGCGCAATTGTATTTGCAGGGCTATTCGCGCGAGCAGGAACTGGAGGCCGACATGCTGGCGGTGCGTTACCTGAGCCGCGCCGGGTACGATCCGAACGGGATGACCACGTTCTTTCGAAAAATGCGCGCGCACAGCCGTCTCGAAGCCGTGATGGCCGGGCGCAATCCCGACGAGGCGGATCAATTCAGTTTCATGTCGACCCATCCGCGCACCGTGGACCGCATCGCCCAGGCGGCCCAATTGGCCAAGGCCGCGCCGGTGCGCGATCCGGCGACCGAACGGGAGACGTTCATGACGCGACTCAACGGCCTGACCTTCGGCGACGACCGCGGCCAGGGCGTGCGCCGGGGCCGCACGTTCTCCCATCCCGATCTGCGCTTCACGTTCACGGTGCCGCCGAACTTCTCCATGTTCAATGCGCCGGACAAGCTGATCGCCCGGGGGCCGCAAGGGTCGATCGTCATTTTCGACATGGCGCCGGCGCAGCAGGCCCGGACGGTCGGCGACGTCGCGGGCTATCTGGTCTCGCACTGGGGCGTGAGTTTGGGCCTGAGCAACGTCGAGCGGATCACGATCAACGGCATGCAGGCCGCGACCGGCGCCGCGCGGGGGCAGTCGAGCGACGGCGTCAAGGACGTCCGCCTGGTGGCGATTCGGGGCGAGGACGGCCGCATCTTCCGCTTCGCGTTTCTGACGCCGCCCGCGATGACGAATATCTTAGCGACCGAATTGAAACGCACGACCTACGGTTTCCGACGCCTGAGCGCCAGCGAAGCGGCCGCCATCAAGCCGCTCAAGATCAAGGTGATGCCGGTGAAGGCGGGCGATACGGTGCCGTCGCTGGCGTCGCGCCAGCCGTTGGACCGCTTCCGCCTCGAATGGTTCGAGCTGCTCAACGGCGTCGGCCGCGATACGCCGTTGCGCGCCGGACGTCTGGTTAAGATCATCGCCGAATAAACGAAACGGAGTCGACGAAAAGGCCCGGCACGAAGGCCGGGCCCTGTCGCTGTGTCGAAATCCGTTAGGCCGAAAGCAGTTCCTCGAGCTTTTCGGTCGCGCGGTCCATGTCGATTTTTTCGATCGCCGCCAGCTCCAGTGCCAGCCGGTCGCGGGCGGATTCGTAAATCTGGCGCTCGCTGAACGATTGGTCCGGCTGGCCGGTGTTGCGGTGCAGGTCGCGCACCACCTCGGCGATGGAAACCGGGTCGCCCGAGTTGATCTTGGCTTCGTATTCCTGCGCCCGGCGGCTCCACATGGTGCGCTTGGTGCGCGCCCGGCCCTTGAGCGTGGTCAGCGCCTCGTCGATCATCTTGCGGGTGCTGAGCTTGCGCAGGCCCGAGGTGTGGGCTTTCGCCACCGGCACCCGCAGCGTCATGCGGTCGCGGTCGAACTCGATCACGAACAGCTTCAATTCGTGCCCGGCGATCTTGCGGGTCTCGACCTCGGTCACCTTGCCGACGCCGTGGGTCGGATAGACGACGTAATCGCCCGGCTTGAAATCGACCGGCTTGCCGGTCGGCACCGGTTTCGGCGGCGGTGCCATCGGCGCCATCGGCGGCCTCTTGATCGCGGCGGCCGCGTTCACGGGTTCGGCCTTCGTTTCCGGCGCCGGTTTTTCCTGGGCCTTGGCCGGAGCCGGGTTCGCCGCCGCCTTCGCGGCTTTGACTTTCTTCACCGCCGCCTTCTTCGCGGGCTTGGCCTTGCTTTTTACGGTTTTCTTGGCGGTTTTCGCCGCGCGCGCGGATTTTTTCTTCGCTTTGGCCGTTTTAGCCGCCGGACGCGTTTTTTTTGGGGCTTTTGCCTTTTTAGCCATGTTCGCTGTGACTCCCTCACAAGAGCGGTATCTAACGTATTGGAAATACGCAAAAACCCATGTCCTTCGGAACCCGAAGGTCAGTGGGGTGGTGCTATCCATGGTGCTGGTTGGGGGGCCCGAGACGGAATTATTCCCTCTCGTGGTCGAACGTGCCTAAAAAACGACCACTTTTTGGCGGAATTCAGCCAGCGGACACAGTATAGCACGGATTTGTCATAAAAGGTACCCCCGACTTCAAGAGTCGGGGGTAAAGCCCTGAAATGATTGAATTTTAAGAGCCGGAGCCGGGATTCGGGCTCATCATTTCCTTTTTGCCGGGTTTGTCTTTCCAGTCTTCCCAGTCGGCCGGCGGTTCACCCTTGCTGGTGATGTTCGGCCATTTCTGGGCATATTCGGCATTGATTTCCAGCCAAGCGCTCAAATCCGGCTCGGTGTCGGGCATGATCGCCTCGACCGGGCATTCCGGCTCACAGACG
Source organism: Rhodospirillales bacterium (assembly GCA_040216475.1). Classification (GTDB taxonomy): domain Bacteria; phylum Pseudomonadota; class Alphaproteobacteria; order Rhodospirillales; family CALINB01; genus CALINB01. The sequence continues at coordinate 3,584 of JAVJPD010000318.1, read as the reverse complement.
CCGCAATCGATACATTCGTCGGGGTGGATAACCAGCATGTTTTCGCCCTCGTAGAAGCAATCCACGGGGCAAACTTCGACGCAATCCTGCAGTTTGCATTTGATGCAATTTTCTGTGACGACGTAGGTCATGGTCTTCTCCGTATGGTGTTTCCCCTAGAACGCCTGCGTCAGTCGGCGCCAGCGCTTTTTTTGGCCAAAACCCGCTGCCGGGCCTCGCCGCTCTCCCGATCCGGAACGTAAATCAACCCGGCGATCCGGCGGATGAGATTTGTCTCCAGATGATGAAGCCGGTCATCTGTGTAAGCCACCTCCCAAAGCATTTCAATCATTTGCACGCGTTCCTCGGGGGAAAAACGGTCCTTGATGACACGAGTGAATCCGTAGAGTTGGCTCGAATCGGCCGCCGCCGCCCGGCCGTCGGCGATCAGTTCCGCCGACTCGTCTTCGGAAAGGCCGAAATAATCGGCCAAAAGCCTGCGGATGACCTCCATCTCGGCGGCATCGACCTCGCCGTCCATCATGGCCGTTTCGACCAGAAGCGCGGCCGCGGCGAGGCGCAGGTCCCGGGCGGGATGTCCGTGCGGCGTTCGGGACGCGGCGGTTTCCTGCGTGAAAAGGGCGATAAGGCGATCGATCATGGGGGGATGCCTATCACAGCCCCGCCGAAGGGGACAAGCAGAAGGGACAAGCAGCGCCGGCAAGCATGCCGGCCTTGCGTTTGCGCGATGGGGCCGGTACCTGTGGGCCATGCAGGGCGATTCGCAAAATACCCGGTTTTACGCCGCCGCGGTTCAACGCAACCGCGATCCCATCCTGGGCGTGCTCAAGCGTGTTCTGCCCGAAACCGGCATCGTGCTTGAGATCGCCGGCGGCACCGGCGAGCACGCGGCTTATCTCGCGCCGCATTTTCCGGGCCTCGCTTGGCGGCCGAGCGAGGCCGATCCGGCGATGCTGCCGAGCATCGCGGCGTGGGCCGGGAAGACGGAAAACATCGCGGCGCCGGTTCTGCTGGATGTGCGCGCTGACGACTGGCCCGTCGAGCGGGCGGACGCGGTCGTGTGCATCAATATGATTCATATCTCGCCGTGGGAATCGTGCCTCGGCCTCATGGCGGGCGCGGGGCGCGTTCTGCCCGCCGGCGGCGTACTCTATCTATATGGTCCCTATAAGCTCGGCGGGCAACACACCGCGCCGAGCAACGCCGCGTTCGACGAAAGCCTGCGCCGGCGCGATCCCGCCTGGGGCGTGCGCGATCTCGAAAAAGTCAAGGACGCGGCCGCCGGACACGGACTCATGTTCCGTGAGCATGTCGCGATGCCGGCCAACAATTTTTCGGTGGTTTTCGAGAAGCTCGGCACGGTTTGACCAGTGCCGTGCTAGCCGTCGCCCTTGAGCCGGTCGATGGCGCGCCGGTCCGCTTTGGTCGGCCGGCCCGCGCCGGGGGCGCGTTCCGCGGGCTTCGGCGTCCGCGGCGTATCGGATTTTTTCGCCGCCGGCGGCTGGAGATCCTCGTAAAGCGCCTGCGCTTCGGGCGCCGGGCCGCGCCGGGTGCCGAGCGCGACCACCTTGATCACGCGAATATGCGGCCCCTTCGGAAATGTCAGCACGTCGCCGATCTTGACCGGGTGATGCGCCTTGGCCCCGGTCTCGCCGTTGATGCGCAGGCGCCGCCCGGCGCAGAGTTTCGCCGCCAGGGAGCGGCTTTTGAAGAACCGCGCGTAGCACAGCCACTTATCGACCCGCAGTCCGCGCGCGGTTTCGTTCCCTGTCGCCGTCGTCATCGCCCGGCCTTGAGTTCCTTCAGCTTGGCGAACGGCGAATGCCCGGTTTCGTCGCGTCGGTGCGTGCGCTTGACGGCATGGCGTTTGCGTTTTTGCTTTTGGCTGCGTTCAAACAGAATTTTTTCACCCTCGATTTTTTTTCGGTAGCCGAGCGCGCCGAGGATGTCATGCACGGCCTCGGGCGGACAGCCGGTCAGCGAGAGCATCTGTGCGCTCGGCGCAAAAGTGCCGTACTGCGAGGCGGTCCAGGCCTGGGCCGCGAGGCGTTCCAGGATATCGATCCGGAGCGCCACGGTTGCGAACGGCTCGAAGCCGACGGCTCGGTAATAATCGCGATGAAGATGCGGCGACAGGCCGAGCGAAACCCGGCTCGGCCCCGGCGGTTCGGGCACGGCGCGCAGGCCCCGGTGTACGGCCCAGAGAATGCCGCGCCATCGAACCGCCGCCGGTTTCAGAAGGGCGGGGATGAAAACGCCGTGCCGTCCGATGACGAGGCCGAGCGCGCGCAGATCGCGACGGTCTTGCGGCGTCAACGCGGCGATCTGATCGAGCGCCGTGCCGCGCGGCAGCGATCCCATGGCCTCCGTCATCTGGAACACGAGCCCGCGCGCGGGCCCGGACAAGATTGCGGACTGGGCTGAGAACAGGGGCTTGAAAACGCGCTCGATTTGTTCGGCGAGCCAGCGTGCGAGCAGGCGGCGCAGGCGCCGGCTCTGCTCGCCGTCGAGCAGGCTCGAGGGCATCGGCGCGATGAGCGGGCGCAACGGGCTCCGGCCCGGCGCCAAACGGGCGACGGGGTTGCCCTGCCACGTGATGACGCCGTCGCCGGCCAACGCAAACGAGTCCGGCGTGTCGGTCTCGAGGGCGCGCAGGCGGCGCGGAATTTCGCTTTGCAGGGCACGCAGTGCGGCCGCGCTCACCGCCTTGGCGGCGGCGCCGATGTCGTCGGCGTCGGCATCGAATCGAAACCCCTTCAAGCGCCCGACGGCATGGCCTTCGACGACCACCTCGCCCGATGATTTGACCGCGGCCAGCAGCTCGATGCCGTCCTTCATGCGGCTGACCAGCTTGGCCGAGCGGCGGTCGACGAAGCGTTGGGTCAGGCGTTCGTGCAGGGCGTCCGACAGCTTGTCCTCGGCGCGGCGTGTGCGTTCCTGCCAGTGGAGCGCGTCGTCGAGCCAGTCGGCGCGATGGGCGATATAAGTCCAGGTGCGGATGTTGGCGATGCGCTGGATCAGGGTTTCGATGTCGCCGTCGGTGCGTTCGATGCGCCCGACTTGGGCGGCGATCCAATCCGTCGGCAGCCGTCCGGCGCCGGCGCCCGATCCGTCGGCGAGCAGGAAGCGGTAGATCCGCGCCAGCAGGCGGGCGTGACCGTCGCTCAGGACCCCGCCGAAGTCGGGCACTTGGCACACGTTCCACAGCAGGTGCACGGTGTCGGGCTGCACGGCGAGCCGGGCGATGTCCGGGTTGGCGGCGAGCGCCTGCAGGATGATCTCGTCGTCGGCTTTTCTGGCTTTGGCAAGCCCGCGGATGTGCGGGCGATGGCCGAGGCTTTTCTGCAGCGCCGCGATCGAATCGAACCGGAGCCGGGGGTTGCGCCAGAAGATCGAGTCCAAGGGTTCGAACATGTGGTTCTCGATGCACGCGACGGTCTCGGCGTCGAGCGGTCCGATCTCCGCCGTGGTGCCGAAGGTACCGTCGTTCATGTGCCGCCCGGCGCGCCCGGCGATCTGCGCCAACTCGGTCGGCGCGAGTTGACGGACGTGCCGTCCGTCAAACTTGCGGGTCTCGGCGAAGG
>JAVJPD010000317.1:0-1112 GCA_040216475.1 Rhodospirillales bacterium | reverse complement strand
CGTTGTCGGCGATCACGCCCGGATTGCGCGGATCGTCCTCGGGAATGCCGGCTTCGATCTTGCCGACCAGGTCGGCGCCGACGTCGGCGCCCGTGGTGAAGATACCGCCGCCGAGACGGGCGAAAATGGAGATCAGCGAGGCGCCGAACCCGAGCGCGACCAGCGCTTCGAGGAGATGGCGCATTCCTGCCGCCGTTTTGGTGTCGAAGATGTTGAGAAGGATAATGTAATAGACGGCAACGCCGAGCAGCGCGAGGCCGACCACCAGCATGCCGGTGACGGCGCCGGATTTAAACGAGATGTCGAGACCGCCGGTGAGACCGTGCAAACGGGCGGCCTCAGCGGTGCGGACGTTGGCGCGAACGGAGACGTTCATGCCGATGTATCCGGCGAGGCCCGACAGGATCGCGCCGATGAAGTAGCCGACCGCGACGGGGATGCCGAGGCGCCATCCCAACAGCACGCCGATCACGACGCCGACCATGGCGATGGTTCGGTATTGGCGGTTGAGATATGCGCTCGCCCCTTCCTGAATGGCGGCGGCAATTTCTTGCATGCGTTCGTTGCCGGCGGGCGCGGCGACGACGGCGCGAATGGCATAGACGCCGTACAGCAGCGCCAGAACGCCGCAGGCAATAATCGCAATATGGAGATCGGTCATCATCGAGTGTCCCCTTATAATCTCTTATTTGTTTGTCATGATCCCGTATTATAAAGTCGCGCTCTGATACCCAAACGGGCGCTTTTCGTCCAGTTTTGAATCACTTTTTCGCGGAATTCGTTACCGTTTGGATCAAAACGTTGCTGACCACCCCTTTCCCGACGACCCGGTCGCAGACCATTTGCAGGCGTTTCTTGAGAATAAAAACGTCAAGCCGTTGGGTTTTCTGCAGAAGCCGGGGGATAAAAGTATGAAGTTCGCGCAAAAAAGCGTCGTTCAGCCGCGGCAACAGGTGTTTGACCTTGCTTTCGTTGGCCAGACCGATGGTTTCCAGCTTCAACTGCACCAACACCGTGCCGGCGACCTTATCGTCGGCGAATAAGGGGATGTTGAGGGCCGGTACGTCAATGAACCGGGGCGGCTCCATCGGTTTCGTTTCTTTGGCCGATTT
>JAVJPD010000316.1:0-3533 GCA_040216475.1 Rhodospirillales bacterium | reverse complement strand
GATCTTGCCGCGAAGCGGAAGAATCGCCTGATTGGAGCGGTCGCGGCCCTGCTTGGCCGAACCGCCGGCGGAATCGCCCTCGACGATGAACAGCTCCGAGTTCGCCGGGTCGCGCTCCTGGCAATCGGCGAGCTTGCCGGGCAGCGAAGTGATGTCGAGCGCGCCCTTGCGCCGGGTCAGCTCGCGGGCCTTGCGCGCGGCCTCGCGCGCGGCCGCCGCCTCGACGATCTTGCCGATCACCTTGCGCGCGTCCCCCGGATGTTCCTCGAACCACCGGTCGAGCTGATCGCCGATGACGCCCTCGACCACGGGGCGCACCTCCGAGGACACCAGCTTGTCCTTGGTTTGCGACGAGAACTTGGGATCGGGCACCTTGACCGACAGCACGCACGTCAAACCCTCGCGCGCGTCGTCGCCGGTGATCGCGACCTTCTCCTTCTTCGCGGTGCCGCTTTCGGCGACGTACTTGTTGATGGTGCGCGTGAGCGCGCCGCGAAATCCGGCCAAGTGCGTGCCGCCGTCGCGCTGCGGGATGTTGTTGGTGAAGCAGAGCATCGTTTCGTGATAGCTGTCGTTCCACTGCATCGCGGCCTCGACGAGAAGGCCGTCGCGCTCGCCCGACACCACGATGGGCGCTTCGCTGAACGCGGTCTTGGAGCGGTCCAGATATTCGACGAACGCCTGCAGGCCGCCTTCGTAATGCAGATCGATCGATTTTTTCTCGACGTGACGGGCGTCGGTGAGCACCAAGGCGACGCCGGAATTAAGGAACGCCAATTCGCGCAGGCGGTGCTCCAGCGTGTCGAAGTCGAAGTCGGTCATGGTAAAGGTCGCGGACGAGGGCATGAAGGTGATCTCGGTGCCCGAGACCGGCTTGCCGTCGTCTTTCGGCGGCGCCTCGCCGACGATCTCCAGATGCTTGACGACATCGCCGTGCTCGAAGCGCGCGTAATGCTCCTTGCCGTTGCGCCAAATCTTGAGATCCAGCCATTGCGACAGCGCGTTCACGACCGAGACGCCGACGCCGTGCAGGCCGCCCGAAACCTTGTAGGAATTCTGGTCGAATTTTCCGCCGGCGTGCAGTTGGGTCATGATCACTTCCGCCGCCGACACGCCCTCTTCCTTGTGGATGTCGACAGGAATGCCGCGGCCGTTGTCGGTCACCGTCACCGATCCCTCGGCGTTCAGCGTCACCGTGACCTTGTCGCAGTGCCCGGCCAAGGCTTCGTCGATCGCGTTGTCGACGACTTCGTAGACCATGTGATGCAGGCCGGTGCCGTCGTCGGTGTCGCCGATGTACATGCCCGGGCGCTTGCGCACCGCCTCGAGGCCGCGCAGCACCTTGATCGAGCCCGCATCGTAGGCAACATCCTCGGTGGCCGCCTCTTCCGGCTTGGTTTCCGCTTTCGACTTCTTGTCACTCATGATCGCTCACTCGTTTTTCGCATTTATTTCTACTCAATACCGGCGGGCGTCATACGCCGGCGGGCACCATCGATACCGCACCGGCCTCGACACGGCAAAACTGCGCGGCGCCCCGAAACGGCGCGAACATCGCCTCGTCGGTGCCGGTCAGCCACGCCTGAATCCGCAGCGCCAAAATTTCCTCGATCAAAGCGGCGCGGCGTTTCTCGTCCAGATGCGCCGCCACCTCGTCGAGCAGCAGGATCGGCAGGCGGCCCCATTCGCGCGCCGACGTCCGCACGTGCGCGAGAATCAGCCGTATCAGAAGCGCCTTCTGCTCGCCGGTCGAACACTGATCGGCCATGCGCCCGTTGCCGACGTGGCGCACCAAAAGATCGCTCCGGTGCGGGCCGGTCGCGGCGCCGCCGGTTTCGGCGTCGCGGGGGCGCGCTTGTTCGAGCGCGGCGCGGAACCGGTCCTCGGCGGCGAGCGCCGGGCCGTCGTCAAGCCAGCTTTCGACCTCGCCGTGCAACGTAATTTCGGCCGCCGGAAAATGATCGTCCGATTGTCCGCACGCCGGCGCCAAACGGGCGACGGCCTCGCGCCGGGCGGCGGCAACCGCGACGCCCTTGGCCGCCATGGCCTCTTCGAGCGCGGCGAGCCAGTTCGCGTCCGCGCGCGGCCCGTGCGCGCGCAACAGGCGCGCGCGTTCGCGAAGCGCATGTTCGTAGGCCGCGGCGCGGCCCGCGTGCGCGGGGTCGAGGCCGAACACGAGGCGGTCGAGAAACCGCCGGCGCGCGCTTGATCCTTCAAGGAACAGCCGGTCCATCTGCGGGGTCAGCCATTGCACGTTCACGTGCTCGGCCAGTACCGCCTGATTGGAAACGGTCTGGCCGTCGATATGCACGATGCGGCGCGCGCGGCCGGCGGCGTCGGTCTCGCCGTCGCAGCCGGTGCCGATCTCGACCGGCCCGTTCGCGGTCGCGACGTGCGCCGCGACCCCCCAGGCGGTTTCCGCCACGATACCGGACACGGCGACGTCGCCTGTGCCGTTTTGATGGCAGGCCACCTCGGCCAAGCGCGCGCGGCGCAAGCCCCGGCCCGGCACCAGAAACGAGATCGCCTCGAGCAAATTCGTCTTGCCGGCGCCGTTCGGCCCCGTCAGCACCACCGGACGCGTATCGCACGGCAGGCGCAGGGCCGCGTAATTGCGAAAATGGGTCAGGGTCAGGTGCTTGAGGGCGAGCACCGGCGCGACCGCCATGCCGCCGCCGACGGCGGGAGCCGCTTCGGCGTATTGATCGTTTTGAGCCAGGCTGCGCGTAATCGTCACCTCACACACGCATTCAAACACGCATCGGCATCAGGACGTAAAGCGCGCTCGAATCGCCGGCCTCGCGCACGATGGTCGGCGAGGCCGCGTCGGCCAGCACGAAATGCGCCTGATCGCCTTCGATCTGTTGGGTGATGTCGAGCAGGTAGCGCGAATTGAAGCCGACTTCGAGATCGTCGCCCTCGTAGGCGACTTCCAGTTCCTCGGTGGCGCTGCCGGCGTCCGGGCTGCTCGCCGAGAGCACCAACGTGCCTTTGCTTAGGCTCAGCTTCACGGCGCGGGATTTCTCCGTCGAGATCGCCGAAACCCGGTCGACCGCGTCGGCGAACGCCTTGCGGCCGACCTCCATATCCTTGTCGTTGCCGATCGGAATCACGCGTTCGTAATCGGGGAAGGTGCCGTCGATCAGCTTCGACGTCAGCACCGCGTCGTCGAAGGAGAAGCGGATCTTGGTCTCCGAGAGCGCGATGGTCACGTCCTCCTCGGCCTCGTCGATCAGCTTGCGCAGCTCGGCCACCGTCTTGCGCGGCACGATCACGCCGGGCATGTCCTTGGCGCCCTTGGGCAGCGGCACCTCGACGCTGGCCAGGCGGTGACCGTCGGTCGCGACCGCGCGCAAAACGTCGGTCCCGTCGCGCTGGGCGGCGTGAATGAAGATGCCGTTCAGGTAATAGCGCGTCTCCTCGGTCGAGATCGCGAAGCGGGTCCGGTCGATCAGGACCCGCAGATCGGCCGCGCTCAAGGAGAACGAATGCGGCAGGTCGCCCTCGTCCATGACCGGGAAATCCTCGATCGG
>JAVJPD010000315.1:0-5097 GCA_040216475.1 Rhodospirillales bacterium | reverse complement strand
ACGGCGGCGATGCCCGGCGCGGCATCAAGCTCAATGTCGTCCTCGCGGTGCGCCCGGACGACGCCCACGTCTACGTCTGCGGCCCGACCGGCCTGATGGACGCGACCCTCGAGGCCGCCTCGCACCGTTGGCCCGAAGAAGCGGTGCACCGGGAATACTTCACGCCGAAACCCGTGACCGAGACGCATAAGAACGAGGAATTCGAGATATCGCTCTCGCGCCACAAGAAGATACTGACCGTGCCGCGCGACAAAACCATCCTCGACGTGGTGCGCGAAGCGGGCATCCTCGCCGAGTCCTCCTGCGAGGACGGCCTCTGCGGCACCTGCGAGACCCGCCTTTTGAGCGGCGAGGCCGAACACCGGGATTCCGTGCTGACCGACAAGGAAAAGTCGGAAAACAAGAAAATCATGATCTGCGTCTCCAGGGCCAAAAAGGGAGAACGATTGGTCCTCGATCTTTAACTCACCATAATGGCTTCATGACTGACGAACCCTCCTCCTGGCCTCAGACCATCCGTGAAGCCGGCACTCACTTTCGCAACGGCTCGCTCTCCGGCGTCGAACTCACCAGCCATTTCCTCGGCGGTATCGAGGCGTTACAACCGAAGCTCAACGCCTTCATCACCGTGACCGGCGACATGGCGCTCGAAACCGCCGCCGAACGGGACGCGGAATTGAAAGCGGGCAAGGACCGCGGCCCCCTGCACGGCATCCCCATCGTGATCAAGGATGACACCAACGTCGCGGGCTACCCCGCGACCGTCGGCTCGGCCATCTACAAGGACCGCGTCCCCGATGAGGACGCCACCGTGGTCAAGCGCCTCAAGGACGCCGGCGCGGTGATCCTCGGCAAAACCAACATGAACGAGTTCGCCGCCGGCGGGCGCGGCGGCTTCAATCCCCACTACGGCGACTCCCGCAATCCGTGGTCGCTCGATCACGAGCCCGGCGGCTCATCGAGCGGCACCGGCGGCGCCGTCGCGGCCCGGCTGTGCCTCGGCGGCACCGGCACCGACGCCGGCGGCTCCGTGCGCGGCCCGGCCGCGCGCTGCGGCATCGTCGGCATCCGCCCGACCTTCGGGCGGGTCAGCAAGATCGGCATCTACCCCCGCTGCTGGAGCTTCGAGGCCATCGGCCCGCTCGCGCGCACCGTCGAGGACGCGGCCCTCATGCTGAACGCCATGGCCGGATACGATCCAACCGATCCGATCTCCTTGAACGCCCCCGAGGAAGACTACACCCGCGAACTCGGCCAGGGCGTGAAGGGGTTGCGGCTCGGCATCCTCAACGGATTTTCGCTCGAGGATTTGGACCCGCCCATTCTCGGCGCCATGAAAAAAGCCATCGACACGTTTTCTTCGCTGGGCGCGGAGATCGAACATCTTGACGTGCCGGTCTTTAGTGACATTTTGGATGCCCCGGCGCTCGCCAACATCATCTTCTACGAGTTCAACCAGGCCCTCGGCGCCGATTACCACAAGGCCGGCAAGAACCTGTTCGGCGAAATCGTCCACGCCGACATGGAAAAAGGCGCCAAGACCACGAAAGAGGCCTATGAACGAGCCATCGCCGAGAAAGCGGAACGTTCCAAACGCATCGGCGAGGTTTTCAATAACGTCGATGCTTTTCTCACACCGACGTTTCCGCGCATGCACATGGCACTCAGCGACCCACCCGACCTGTCGGGCAACCACCGGCGCTTCAATATCCCGATGAGCTATTTCGGCCTGCCGAGCGTGTCGCAGAATTGCGGCTTCAGCGGTAACGGCTTGCCCATCGGCCTGCAGATCGTCGGCAACAAATTGCAGGAAAGCACGGTGCTCCGCATTGCCGCCGCCTTCGAAGGCGCGACGGATTTTCACGACCGTCGGCCGCCGCTCTGCTTTCAATAACCCGCTGAATAGACAAGGGGCTTTAGCATGCCCGATTGGCTGCTTCTCTATGCCGCGACCATTCCCGTCACCGCGCTCGGCGGATTAGCCCGGGGCATCGCCGGGTTCGGCGGCCCCTTCGTCATGCTGCCGGTGTTCAACCTGTTCTATCCTCCGACAACCAGCATCCTCATCGTGCTGACCGTCAACATACTGGCCAATATCAAGCTCATGCCCGATGCCTGGCGCCGGCAGACGTCGCGGACCGGTATTCCGCTCGCACTCGGCACGGTTCCGTTCCTGCCGCTCGGCAGTTACATCCTGTTGGCCGTGGAGCCCGAAACCGCACGGCTCATCATCAATGCCGTGATCCTCGCCTGCGCCCTGCTGCTGCTCACGGGGTGGCGTTACACTCGCCCCATCGGCTGGCCGGGATATGCAACTGTCGGCGCCCTCGGCGGCGTTATTCTCGGCGCCACGTCGATTGCCGTGCCGGTCGCACTGTTTTTGCAATCCGGGCGCGACAGCGCGGCTCAAGGCCGGGCGAATTTCATCATCTGGGCCTTTTACGCCAGTGTCTTCGTCATTGCCTATACGTGGTTCGGAGCCGAGCACGACATCCCCGACCCATGGCTTTTTCTGATCTTGCTGCCGGTTTATTTCCTGGGGCTCATATCCGGTTTCAAGCTGTACAAGCGCATGGGCGACGCAACCTTGCGCCGCATCATCATTCTGTTCGTGCTGCTGGTAACGTCGGTGGGATTGATCGCGGAGGTCTTGCAGATTACCGGTCGCGTTTGACCGGCACGCTGACCGGCACGGCATCCGGGGTGTAACTGGCGCGGGTGACGACGTAAAGCGCCGCCGGCAGCATGACGGAAACCAGGACGGTCGGCAGAACCCAGGACTTGGCGATGAAAACCGTCACGATCGCGAAACTGAGCGACATCATCGACACCGCCGCGATCTTGGCTGCCGGCGCAATGACCTTGTGCTCGTGCCATGCCCGGATCGGCGGGCCGAAGCGGTCGTGGTTCCACAACCAGGTTTGGAAACGGACGGAGCTTTTCGAGAAAGCCCACAAGGCGATGAGGAGAAACACCGTCGTCGGCATGCCCGGCACGACGATGCCGACAACACCGAGCGCCACGTTCGCCCAGCCGAATACGATCGTGACCCAACGCAGGGTGCAGTTCTCGATCCGCGATAGGCTCGGTTCACGGGAAGGGATTGGACAGGCGGACGGGTTCTCTTGACGCTCTTGCATGATCATCTATTTAGAGGCTTTTTAACGGCCCAACAATTCTGGTTTTCCCTTATAGTCCATGCATAAAATGCATCCCTTGACCGCCGTCAGGACGGCTATTTTACCATAAGGCCTTATGAATGAACGACTTTTCCTTACCCGACGGGGCTTCCCTGACCCCCGAGGGGCTCTTTAAACATTTGCTGAGACGCACCGACCCCGGGAACAAACGTCCGGCCCTGTTTCTCGATCGCGACGGCGTTCTCGTCGAGGAAGTCGGCTACCTGCACCGCCCCGAGGAGGTGCGCCTGATCGAAGGAACGGCGGAGGTGGTTGCCCGCGCCAACGCCGCCGCCGTGCATGTGATTATCGTCACCAACCAAGGCGGCATCGGGCTCGGCAAATACGGCTGGCGGGATTTCATTCTGACCCAGGAGAAAATTTACGAAGACCTGAGGCGCCTCGACGCCGAAATCGACGCGACGATGGCGAGCCCCTATCACCCGCGCGGCAATCCGCCCTTCGACCGCGGCGATCATCCGTCGCGTAAGCCGAACCCCGGCATGCTGCTCGAAGCGGCAACCTTGCTCAGTATCGATTACGCGGCATCCTGGATCATCGGCGATCACGGCAGCGACATCGAAGCCGGGCGCAACGCCGGGCTCGTCGGCGGCCTGCACGTGCTGACCGGCCACGGCACCCACGACGGCGAACGGGACAAGGCGCTGGCCGCCGAAACGGAGTCCTACAAGCCGCATGCGATTGATTCAATCGCCGATGCGCTCACGATCATTCCGTTTCTTAAGAAGTGAGCCCCTGCACCGGCTGGATTCCGATGTCCTTGAGCTTTTCCGGAATGGCGATCAGCGAGGCGACGATCTCGACGCCCTGTGCGCCCAGCATCCTGCGCTTGGCGGAAATGGTCTGGCTGTCCTTGGCGATCATCGCGGCGGCATGGCCGAAGCTGACGCCCTTCGGGTAGTTCTCCTGAAACGCCCCCGCCATCAACGCGACGATGGGTTTCGTCAGGCCGTTCTGCGCCAGATAGTCGGCGAGTTCGGCCTCATTGTCGGTGCCGGGCTCGCAGAACAGCACGATGGCGTCGGTTTCCGGGTCGGCCTCGAACAGGCGCACGTATTCCGCCATCGGCGTGCCGACGATCCAATCGCCGCCCATGCAGACCACGGTCGACACGCCGTAGCCGCCGCGTTTCAGCGCCAAGGACAGTTCCGCGCCCATGCCGCCCGAGCGCGAGCACACGCCGATCCGCCCCGGCACGTAGATGTAATCGGAATCCTCGCCGCCGATGCCGCCGAGCTTGCACTTGCCCGCCGAAATAACGCCCGTGGTGTTGAAGCCGACCAATCGTGCGCCGTTCGCCTGGGCGAGCGCGCGAAAATACGCCGCCTTCTGGCGCGAGATCCCTTCCGACGTGCCGACGACCAGCTTGATCCCGGCGTCGATCGCTTCCTCGAACGCACCCTTGACCGCTTTCGCCGGAACATAAAATACCGACGCAACCGCGCCGTGGTTCTTCACCGCCTCGTGGACGGTATTATAGACCGGCACCCCGCAGACCGCCTCGCCGCCGCGCCCCGGCGTCACCCCGGCGACGATGTTGGTGCCGTATTTCATGGAATATTCCGTGTGCAACTGCCCCTGCCGCCCCGTAATGCCCTGCACGACGACGGGCGTTTTGCCATCGACCAGAATGCTCATGACGCCGCCCCTTTGCGGTCGAGTTCTTTCGTAAGCTTGACGATCAACTCGACGCCTTCCTCGATGGGAGAACCGTGATCGAGATAATGCATGCCCGGCAGCGTCGCGCAGACCTCGCGCGCCTCCGTCTCGCCGGGGCCGAACATGTGCAGCACCACGGGGAATTTCCGCGGATCGATGCCGCGTTCCTTCAGTACCTTCACCACCGGCAGCACGCGCCGGTCGATCCGCCCCATCTGCTGAAAGTGCCAACTGACGA
>JAVJPD010000314.1:0-5622 GCA_040216475.1 Rhodospirillales bacterium | reverse complement strand
AGCCGGCGGAGATCGCCCGCATGGTGAAGGACGCCGAGGCGCAGTTCGGCGCCGTCGACATCCTGGTCAACAACGCCGGATATGGCGGGCAGAAAACCTTCCTCGAGTGGGACCTCGCGGACATGGAAGCGATCATGCGGGTGAACTATTTCGGCGCCGTCTATTTCACCAAGGCGCTGCTGCCCCGGATGATCGAACGCAAGCGCGGCTGGCTGGTCTTCATGTCGTCGGTGTCGGGCCGGATCGCCTCGCCCGAAAAGACCGCCTACGCGGCGACCAAGTTCGCCATGACCGGCTTCGCCGAGGCGCTGTCGTTGGAAATGGAAGGCACGGGCGTGCATGTATTGACCGCTTATCCGGGCGTCGTCGACACGCCCTTTCACAACCCGCAGATGCTCAGGGACATGCCGGAGAAAACCCGCAAGTCGATGGTCGATCCCGCCGGAGTCGTCGAGGCCGTCATGCAGGCGCTCGCCAAGGGCAAGCGCGAGGTCACCTATCCCGGCGGCATCGCCGCCGGTTATGTCGTGCGCGCCCTGGCGCCGGAGTTCTTGCGCAAGCAAGTGCTCAAGGCGACCCGAAAATAAAAAAATCATCACGTCTCTTCAGAACCAAGATCAAGATCAAATTGGAACAATCACCGAAATGTTGGATGTAATCGTTATCGGCGCCGGGATGGCGGGCATCACGGCGGCCCGCGAACTGACCCGGTCGGGGCTTTCGGTCGCGGTGCTGGAAGCGCGCGAGCGCATCGGCGGGCGGATCATGACCTTGTATGACTTCTGCGACGGACCCGTGGAGGCCGGCGCCGAATTCGTGCACGGCCGTAACGCGGCGACGGTGCCGGAGGTTCACGCGGCCGGGCTGCATTTGCGCGGCGCGCCGCAGATGCGCCGCACCGCGTTCAATCTGGGCGGCGCCACCCAATGGCTGCCGCTCGCCTGCCTGCACCCGGAAACGTGGGCGTGCGCCGGGATGCGGGGAAAGATCGCGCGGTCCGAACCGCCCGATATGTCGGCGCGGGAATTCATCGAGAAGCACGGCTATCGCGGCCGCGCGCGCCTGCTGACCGAGATGACGTTTCTGCAGCACTTGCCGGGCAGCGTGGATGAGGTCGGCGTTCTCGGGTTGGTCGACGACGGCGTGCTCGATCTGCAGACGCGCTACAACCATCGCGTCGTCGAGGGTTACAGCGCGTTGCCGAAAAGCCTCGCCGAAGGGCTCGATATCCGCCTCGGCGTCAAGGTCGAGGCGATCGTTTGGGACGAGACGTCGGCGCGGGTGCGGCTTGCCGACGGCAGCGATTTGCAGGCGCGCGCCGTGATCTCGACGCTGCCCGTCGGCGTGCTGAAATCCGGTGCGGTTCGCTTCGAGCCCGGCCTGCCCGAGTCCAAGAAACAGGCGCTGTCGCAAATCGAGGTGGGGCCGATCATCAAGATGCTGATGCAATTCGACAAAAGTTTTTGGCCGAGCTGGATGGAGATGGTCGCCTGCGCCACCGGCCCGGTGAACCTGTACTGGTCGATCTTTCGCGGCGTCGACGGCCGCCCGCCCGCACTGTGCGCGTATTGCATCGGCCCGCGCGCGGCGAAACTCTCGGCGGAAAGCGAGGAAGACGCGGCCGCGATTTTAATGGACGATCTCAAGCGCCTGTTTCCCAAGGCCGACCCCCGCGGCGCGCTGGTGAATTTCCGGCTCGTCAATTGGGGCAAGGATCCTTTTGCCTGCGGCGGCTACACGTTCCTGCCGCCGGGGGGGCGGGGCGCGCGCGAACGCTTGCGCGCCACCGATACGGGCATGCTATTCTGGGCCGGCGCCGGCACGGAATCGCGCCCGGTGTCCGAACTCGTCGAGACGGCGTATCTCAGCGGCCTGCGCGCGGCCGGCGAGGCCGCCGCCGCGCTCGGCGTGCGATCCTGAACCGGCGGATTGTTCTAAACGACCGCCGGTAGCGATGTACGGAGGGGGTATCATGTCCGATCGCGTTCGTTGCGTCATTCTGCGCGGCGGCACCAGCAAGGGCGTTTATCTGCGCGAGGCCGATCTGCCGCTCGATGCGGCCGCGCGGGATAAAGCCATCCTCGGCATCTTCGGCTCGCCCGACAAGCGCCAGATCGACGGCCTCGGCGGCGCCGACCCCCTGACCAGTAAAGTCTGCGTGATCGGCCCGCCGCCCGAGGGCAACCCCCGCGCGCGAGGCGCCCATCTGAAATACACCTTCGGCCAGGTCGAGATCGACGAACCCGAGATCGACTACCGCTCGCTCTGCGGCAACCTCACGTCCGGCGTCGGCGCCTTCGCGGTCTGGGAGAACATGGTGACGCCGGTATC
Organism: Rhodospirillales bacterium; assembly: GCA_040216475.1. Taxonomy (GTDB): domain Bacteria; phylum Pseudomonadota; class Alphaproteobacteria; order Rhodospirillales; family CALINB01; genus CALINB01. The sequence continues at coordinate 3,291 of JAVJPD010000314.1, read as the reverse complement.
GCCGATCACCCAGGTGCGTATCTACAACACCAATCTGGATCGCATGCTGATCGTCGAGGTGCCGGTCGAAAACGGAAAACCGAAAGAGAAAGGCGATTACGCGATTCCCGGCGTGCCGGGCACCGGCGCGCGCATTCAGGTCGATTTCGCCGACACCGCCGGAGCGAGTACAGGCGGGCTGCTGCCGACCGGCAACGCCATCGACCGGCTGGACGTGCCGGGTTTGGGTGTGATCGAGGCCTCTTTGGTGGATATCGGCAACGCGCATGTGTTCGTGCGCGCGAAGGACCTGGGGCTCACCGGCGCCGAGACGGCGGCCCGGATCGATGCCGACAAAAACCTGACCGATACACTGGAGCGCATCCGATCTCACGGCGCGGCGGTCATGGGCATGATCGACGATCCCGCGCGCGGGCGCGAGGAAAGCCCGGCGACGCCGCTGATCGGCATGATCGCGCCGCCGAGCGATTACGAGAACGTCATCGGCGGGAATACGATTAAGGCCGAAGCCTGCGATTTCCTCTCGCGCCTCATGTTCATGCAGCAGATGCACAAGACCTATGCCGCCACCAGCACCGTCTGCACCGGGGTCGCGAGCCGTCTGCCCGGCACCGTCGTTCATGAAGCCTGCCGCCCGGAGACGTTGGGGGGCCTCACCGTGCGCATCGGCCATCCGGCCGGCGTGATCGAAACCGAAACCCGCGTCGAACTGATCGGCAATGATTTTGCCGTCAAGCGCGCGACCCTTGGGCGCACCGCCCGGCGCATCATGGAAGGCACGGTCTATCTCCCCTGACGCGCCGGGCGCGCGACATACTCAGAATTTCATGCCGACACCGAGCACCGCCGACCAGTCGGCGGCCTGCCGCAGCAGGCAGAAAACGGCGGCCAGGGCGGCTACCTTACGGTGCGGGGCCCTCAAGGACAGGATTATCGGGAACACGGATGAAAAAGAACGAGGCACCAGCGTCCGGGAAGCTCGGCGAGGCAAGCCGAAAAGAGGGCGGTCCGGGCTATTGAGTGTTAGGCAAGCGTTCGATTTCCGCTATGATCGGCGGCAAACGTGAAAGCGCCCATATGCCATTCCTTCATCGATTTTATGTCCACCCTTCTTCCGCCGGTACGCGCATTCGCGCCTGATTCCTATTTAAAGACGGACGTCAACGGATCAAAACTTCATGCAGCTCTCGTCGTTTTTCTATTCGGTCTACAACAAAGTCCGCCGGGATTTTTATTTGCGCCGGTTTACCCGCGATCCGAATTGCGCCGACGCCAAATCGATCTTCTCGTTTTATTACGACAAGAATTTGTTCGGCAGTAAGGACTCGCTGTCCGGGACCGGCTCGTCGTTGGAGGCGACTCGCACGATCCGCACGTACCTGCCGGGTCTGTTGGCGGACCTCGGCGCCAAGAAAATCCTCGACGTGCCGTGCGGCGATTTCTTCTGGGCCAAGGAGCTCGATTGGAGCGGACTCGATTACACCGGCGCCGACGTGGTCGAGGCGCTGGTTGCCGCCAACAACGAAAAATACGGCCGCGACAATATCCGCTTCAAGGTTCTCGATATTCTCACCGACAACTTGCCCGAAGCCGATCTGATTCTCTGCCGCGATCTGTTCATTCACTTCCCCAACGAGTGCGTCTTGAAGGCGCTCGGGCGGATTAAGGCGTCCGGGGCGAAATACCTGCTGACGACTCATTATGCCGGCGTCGAGGAAAACAAGGATATTACGCTCGGCTCGTTCCGGCCGCTCAACCTGCAACGCGCGCCGTTTTTTCTGCCTTCGCCCGACCGGACGCTCTCGGACGGGGATTATTTGAATCTCTGGGCACGCACGTTATCGTTGTGGCCGGTCAAGGATCTCCCGTAGTCTCGGCGCATGAATCGTTTCTATCCCGTTTCCGGCGTCGGCGATAAGGCCGCGGCCTGCTTTTGCTTGGAGGCGCGCGGCAAGCGGCTGCTGCTCGATCTCGGCGAGGGGCCCGCGCCGGGGCAGATGCCCGATGTGGGCGATATCGGTGCCGTCGACGCGGTTCTGATTTCCCATACCCACCGCGATCACGTCGGCGGCTTTCCGTTGCTGGAGCGCCTCGGCAATCCGCCGGTGTTCGCGACCGCGGGCGCGTTTTCGCTGATGGACGGCGATTTTACCCGCGGCGGACTCCTGCCCGCACAAGGCGGCACGGACGTGCTGGGCTTGCGCGTGAGCACCGGGCGCACGGGCCACGCGCCGGGCGGGGTCTGGATTCACGTCGATACCGGCGGCGGGGTGTTGTATTGCGGCGATCTCTGCATGGAATCGCCCTTGTATGTCTACGATCCGCCGCCGCTCGCGCGCATCGTCGTGTTGGACGCCTCTTACGGCTTGGATGAAACGCCGCAAGCCGAGCGCATCGCGGCGCTGCGGCCGCTGATCGAGGGCGGCGGCCTGTTGCTGCCGATTCCCGCCGACGGGCGCGGCCCGGAGATCGCCGTGCATCTGATGCAAGCCGGTTCGCGCATACCGGCGATGGATACGGCCATGAAAGCCATGATCGCCAATCTGTTGACGGATAATCGCGGGTACGTGCTCGACGGCGCGATCCCGGCGCTCGAACGCCTGCAACGGGAAGCCAAAACGCCGGGCGATCCGAACGATATCACCCTGGCGGCGAGCGCGAGTCTGCTCTCGGGCGAGTCCGCGCGTCTGGCGGCAGCCTGGGAGAGCGAAAAACAACCGGCCATCGCATTCACCGGCTTCATGCCCCCCGGCAGTCCGGCGCGCCGGCTGGTGGAAAAAAAGCGCGCGCAATTCCTGCGCTGGAACGTGCATCCGCGTTTGTCGGATAATGTGGCCCTGGTGACGCAAACCGGCGCCGGGGTCGTCATGCCCGCGTTCAGCGATGCGGGCTCGAACGCACCGGGCTGGCGCGAGGCCTTCGCTCCCGCCGAGGTCGTGCTCGGGCCATCGGTGCCGTTGTGAGCGTTGTCGTGGGTTTTTAAGAAATGCGCGGGCGGCCGTAGACGAAGGTCATGTTGATCCGCCTGTTCTCGTAACCGTCCTTGAAGTCGATGGGGGCGGTATCGTGAAAGACGTTCGATTGGAACATCATCGCCCGGTTGCAGCGATACGGCACGTACGCCGACACCGCATCCGGCTCATTGATCGCCCGCCGCCCGATTTCGAGTTTGGCTTCCCGGGGCAGGCTGAAGAAATGATGGGGCGCCTGTTTGTTCCAGAACATCAGGCCGCCGGTGTCGGGATTGTTGTTGGCCTCGTCCGGGGTGATCCAGAAATTGATGCTGGAGAT
>JAVJPD010000313.1:0-1508 GCA_040216475.1 Rhodospirillales bacterium | reverse complement strand
GCCGCCGACCAGATGGCCGCGTTCGACGGCGATGCGGTAGATCGCGAAATCCAATTGCAACAAATCGGCGGCGGCGGCGTGGCGGGCGCAGAAGCGGGTGCGCAATAGGCCGTCGTCCGTTTTTTCGGCGCGGCCCATGATGCTCGCGCGTGGTCCCGCCAAACGGCCCTCTAAACCGCGGGTGTGATCGAACAACAACGCGACCTTGTTGTCCGCGTCGATGTTTTTGGTATGAACCGCCAGCCGCGAAATCAGGATCAACGGCGAACCGTCGGAATCGCAGGCGGTCATGACCAACGAGCCGTATGGCCAGCCGTCGCCCGCATCGAGGCTCGATAGCGCGGCAAACGCGCTCGCGCGCACCAAGTCACGCGCACGTTTGCCGGGTGAGGCGGCGTCCGGTGAGCGTTCAGCCGTCGCCATGGGCATCGGATCGGCTACTTGTTTTCGAGAAAAACCAGTTCATCGCCTTTCGCCTTGAACTTGGTTCCGAAGCGTTCGCTCTTGGCCTGCATCATGTCGAGCGATCCGGCTTCGGCCTTGAGAGGCTTCAACAGCGTCTCGTTTTTCTCGTTGTGACGCACGAACTGAATTGAAGTTTTCTTGATCTTGCGGCCGTCGAGCGTCACCCGCGCCATCAAGCCGACCCAGTCGGGATGCTTGCGGCCGCGGTGGCCTTGTTTGAAGGAAAAGCTGCCCATGCCGTAAAAGATCGGCTTCTTTTTATAGGTTGCGACGGCGAGCGGCTCATGCGGGCCGTGCCCCATGATGATATCGGCGCCGGCGTCGATGAGGGCCTTCGCGATTTCTTCCTGATAAGCGTAAACCTTGCCGTCGTAACCCCAATGGATCGAGGCGATAGCGATATCGCACTTCTTCTTAAGGGCCTTGATCTGCTTGATGAAGTCCTGCAGGTAGGCGGGGTCGGCCCAGGTCAGAATTTCCGGCGGCACGCCCGGCCGGTTGGCGGCCTTCTCGTCGACCAACGGGCGGTAGGCGGTATGCACCTTCATGGCGGCGACTCCGGGTGTCTGCTCGGTCGCTTCGTGGGTGCTCGGCCAATAGACGCTGGTCCGCTGCACCATCCCGTAGCGCAGTTTCTTGGTTTTGACGATGGCGGACTTGAGCGCCGCCTCGCGGTTTGTTCCCGAACCGGTATGGGGGATGCCGTAACCGTCGAGCACCGCGTTCGAGGATTTGATGGCCTCGTCGCCGAAATTAACGTTGTTGGCATTGCCGATTGCGCTGATCCCGGCGATGTTCAAGGCCTCGGCGACCTTGGCCGGAACGTGAAAGCCCTCGCGTTGCAGGGTCTGGGACCCGGCGGATTTCCATTCCTGCTGGCTGGGGGCGCTGTCGGGGGAATCGTAAAAACAGCACTCCAGATTGGAAAAAACGGCGTCGGCCTTTTTGAGCGTGTCGGCAACCTTGGCGAACGGTTCTTTCGGGTTGGTGACCCCCATCAAATTGATATCGCCGGTCAGGATCAGGGTTTGTGTCATGGAGAG
>JAVJPD010000312.1:0-3264 GCA_040216475.1 Rhodospirillales bacterium | reverse complement strand
CACCGAGGCCGTTGGTCGACATGCGCAGCTTGCCCGGATTGTCCTTCGCCTGCTTGACCAAGTCTTCCATGCTCTTGATCGGTGAATCGATCGGCACCGAAATGCTGGCGATCGACGTATCGGCGCCGAAGTACTGCCAATCCTTGGTGCCGGTCAGATCCCACAGCCCCAACGCGCGCAGACCGCGGTTGAAGCCGCCGGCGCAGAACATCCCATGGCCGTCCGCGGGTTTGCCGAAAACATATTTACCGCCGATCGAACCGGTGGCGCCTGTTTTATTGACCACGTTGAGCGTCGCATTCTTGATTCGAGACTCCAACATGGGTGCCACCGTGCGCGCGACACCATCGACGCCGCCGCCGGCCTTGGTGGCAATAATCATCGTGATCGGACGTGACGGCCATTTGGCCGCGAAGACTTCCGTTAACGGAATGGCAGAGGCCATCGTGGCCAATCCCATCGTCCGCAACACTTCTCTACGTTTCCACTCGTCCATGGAACACCTCCCAAAAGTGAAGTTTTCCGGCACGTTATTATTTATATGTGCCGATCCCTTTATTGACGTAAGCCAAGGTTAATTATGCGCCCGGCCTTATGCAGGGTCTAGGGCCATTTGATTGACGCGCAGGAAAAATCCCCCCTTCCGCGTTAAACGAATGCTTACATCCTGTTAACGATTGCTTACTTCCCCTCTTCCGCGCGCATCTTATCGACGCGGTCTTCGAGATAGGGCATGGATTCCACTGCCGCGTAGCGGACCGGCGCCTCGTTGCCGGCGACCATCCGGGCGGCGGCGCCTTTCTTGATTTGGACGATATCGCCGGGGCCCATGTTCTTGTTTTCCCCGCCGACGTTCGCTTCCATACGGCCGGTCATCAGATAGATAAATTTCTCGTGGCCGCTTTCGAATTCCGGAATCGTGTACCCCGGCGGCAGATCGGAAAATTCGAACGCCAGCCGCTCGCCCTCGACCCGGAACATCCGGCGGGCCGAACGGGGGTCTTCGTCGAGCGAATCCATAATCTGATAATAGCAATTGCCGAGACCCTCGATGATGGCTTTCGATTCCTCGACCGAACCCGTGCCCTTGCCCTTGCGGTCCTCGATCTTGCCTTCCTTGTACAGCCTGTTGACTTCTTCGACCGACAGCGCCTTCTCCGGCGGCGCTTCGTTCGCGGCGACACCGACGACCGTCCAGGTTTGATCCTTGACGTAAAGATAGCTGACGGGGCCCTCCTCGGTCGCCTTCATGGAGTGGCGCGCGAACGCCGGCGCATGCACGAACGTGCCCGGGCTGACGATGCGGCGGTCCTTACCGACGATCGCATTGAGCTTGCCCTCGAGCGGAAAAATCAGCAGCTCGTTCGGATGATAATGAAGCTCGGAACCCGTGCCGGCTTCCTTGAACACGTTGCAGAAATACATGTACTGCCCTTCGATCATCGGGCCCTCGCCCGAAGACAGATTGGGGGTCAGGTAATTGCGCTCAAAATCCTCGAAACGAAAGAAGGACATCGTTCACTTCACTCCCTTGGGCCGGACATTGCATCCGCACCGATATGGTTAAGACTTAGAATTGGGGCGCCGTTTTGCCCGGAATTCAGGGGCATTGCCCGGTTCATTCAGCACCATAACGGTGCATTTTTACGGCGTCAACGAGCCCGCGCGGATCATGCGAACTCGATGTCCGATTGCATCGCGAGTTGGCCTTTTGGGTTGGTAATCCACAATTTTGCCGCGGATTCATCGGCGTTCGGCTCGCCCGAAACGGTGAACGGCGTGCCCGAAAACAGCGGCGCCATCGCCCGGAACCCGAATTTCTTTTGAAATGCATCGGGCTTGCTGCGCCGCGCCAAATCCAACAGCAGCGTCGCCAGCAACGGCCCATGGACGACCAATCCGGGGTACCCCTCTTCTTGGGTCACATAGGGTTCGTCGTAGTGAATCCGGTGGGTGTTGAAGGTCAGGGCCGAATACCGGAACAACAGCCGCGGATCGGGATGCACATCAAGCGTCCAGACGGCCTTGCCCGGCGGCTCGGGCGCCTTTTTGGGCTTGGCGTCGGCCGGTTTCGCGGCCTTTTCCTCTTTCTTTTCGGGCGCCGCGGGCGCGGGCCCCCGATAGACGACATCCTGTTCTTCGCTGACGCACAATCCGTCTTCGCCGAAATATTGGTGCTGAATCAGCAAAAACACGAGGTTGCCGCTGCGCCCTTCCTTGAAGGTCACGTCCAGAATGGTCGAGACCTTCTTGGCCTGCTCGCCGACCCGCAAAGGCTTGATGTGATCGAAGCGGCTGCCGGCCCACATGCGCCGGGGATAGGGGACCGGGGGCAAAAACCCGCCGAGCTTGGGGTGGCCGTCCTCTTTCAGGTCCGACTGCTTGGCGCGCGGCAGAAAATAAAGCCAGTTCCAGGCCAACGGCAGCGGATCGCCGGCCTTCGGATCGGGATCGTCCCGGTCCAGGGTCGCCGAGAGCCGGATCATCGGCGATTCGGTGATCACGTCTTCGAATTCTTCCGTTTTACCGATCCATTGGCGCAAATGATCGATATCGACTTCGGCGGAAACGGCGGCGTCAGTGGGACTCATGATGATCCTCTCCCTTTATCTTGATCTTGATATGGGCCGGCGGGCTTGATATGCCACCGGCGTCATCTCTTCGGCATGCCCGCCTTATAAGATAGCTTGCCTGACGAGGCAATGAAGGCCGAATATTAGGACCGTCAGCGGTCGAAGGATTGACTTGCCGGTCATTTTCCGGTGTATCGGTAACCAACACAATATAAAGTCATATAACGACAATTAAGGGAGGCTCACCGTGCCGCATATACCGGCATCCGATATTCTTGCGCGTTTCACCGTTCTCGATCTCACCCGGGTTCGCTCCGGGCCGACCTGCACCCGCCAACTCGGCGACTGGGGCGCGAACGTCATTAAGATCGAACAACCTTCCGCTCTCGAGGCGGACGGCGCCCTCGGCGCGGCGCGGCATACGCCGGACTTTCAGAACCTGCAGCGCAACAAACGCAGCCTGACGCTCAATCTGAAGGAACCGGACGGCCGCGATGTTTTCATGCGCTTGGCCGAAAAGGCCGACGTGATCGTCGAGAATTTCCGCCCCGACGTCAAAAAGCGCCTCGGCATCGACTACGACGCCGTCAGCGCCGTCAACCCGCGGATCGTCTACGCCAGCATCTCCGGTTTCGGCCAGGAAGGCCCCTACGCCACGCGGCCCGGGTTCGATCAGATCGCCCAGGGCATG
>JAVJPD010000311.1:0-4371 GCA_040216475.1 Rhodospirillales bacterium | reverse complement strand
GAATCTGCTTCTCGCTCGGGCGCTTGGTCTTCTCCAGGAACGCCGCCGCCGTCAGCATCCAGCCGCTCAGGCAGTAGCCGCATTGCGGCGCCTGCTCCTCGATGAACGCGGTCTGCAACGGATGCGGTTTATCCGGGGTGCCGAGCCCGGCGATGGTGGTGATCTTCTTACCCTTGACGTCGGATACCGGCGTGACGCACGAGCGGATCGGCTCGCCGTTCACCTGCACCGTGCAGGCGCCGCATTGCGCGAGACCGCAACCGAAGTGGGTGTCGGTTACGTTCATGTCGTTACGCAAGGCATACAACAGCGGCATGTCCGGATCGTCGACGCTGATCGTTTGGGACGTGCCGTTAACCGTGAATGTCATTTTCTCCGCCATGCTATCCTCCGTGTTCCCGTGCTTCGGTGTTTTCCTGAAAGGCCGATGAGACGGCACGCGCGCCGGTATCGGCGCGGTGTGCCGGGGGGCCTCGCTGGCCGTCCTCGTGGTCGTACCGTTTTCAAGAGCGCGTCCGTGGCGCGCCGTGCGATATCGATCGATTGTTTCTTCGCCGTCCCTTGAGGCGAGGGCGTTCGGTTCTTGTGCTGATGGGCCTTCCGCCGCGCCCTGTCGGACGTGGGTGTAATTGTAGGCCGCCGGTTTAAGGGCCGTCACGGGGATTCCACTAATACTTAAGAATAGTGAGGTCACGTTTTCGTGCGTTTAAGGGCGTGCGTTATACGAACGACTCGTCCTAAAGTCTTTCCGTTATGCGCTTTACCGGAACCTTGTATCTCGTGGTCGGGCCGAGCGGGGCGGGCAAGGACAGCCTGATCCGTGCCGCCCGCAGCAAGCTCGACGGCAATCCCGATTATGCTTTTCCTGCCCGTGCCATCACCCGGCCGCCGCAGCCCGGCGAGGGTCACCGCCATATAAGCGGGCCCGCCTTCGAGGCCGAGGAAGCCGCCGGGGCGTTTGCGCTCACTTGGCGGGCGCACGGCTTCGCCTACGGAATCACGCGGGATGTCGAGGCCGATCTTGCGGCAGGGCGCGCGGTGATCGTGAACGTCTCGCGCACGGTGATCGGCGAGGCCCGGGAGAAGTTCCCCAATGTGACGGTGGTATTCGTCAACGCGCCCAATCAGGCGCTTGCCGAGCGGCTGGCGGGGCGCGGACGCGAGAACGCGGAACAGGCGCGCGAACGGTTGTCGCGGGCGCGGGCATACAGTGTTGAAGGCCCCGGCGTGATCGAATTGATCAACGACGGCACGCTCGAAGCGGCGATCGAAAAGTTCATCGATATCCTGCGCGGCGACACTTAAGGGGCCCCGTCTTTCAACAAGCTCAAGATAAAGTTTAAGAGAATCCCCGCCCTTCGACACGCTCAGGGTGAGGAGAAGATTCTAACCGGCGAAATCGAAACGCTTGGTTTGGTGGAACGGCATCCAGGTATCGGGCTGACCGAAGATGCTGATGGCGTTGACCGGGATATCCTTCAGGCACGCGGGCGGGCAGATTTTACGGATCGCGTCGAGCATGTCCTTGCGCTCGGTTTCGTCCTCGATGCGCCCCGTGAGGGTGAAATGCAGGCGAAATTCCTCGAAGACATAAGGATAGCCCCATGCCCGGAGCAGTTCCTCCTGGCGCGGCGTTAATCCGGGCGCGCGGCGCTTGGCGATTTCTTCTTGCGAGGTGGGCGCGCGAAACGGGTCGAATTCGCGCACGCAGTCGTCGGCGAGCATCTGCAGGCCCTTCGGCGCGTCGACCGGCATGATCGCGATGAACGTATCGAGCGCGCGGATTTTCCAGTGGCGCACCGTGAACGGCTTTTGCTCCTCGGCGAACGCGGCCGCCGCGCCGTGCAGGCCCTCGGGGGTTTGGCCGTCATGAATGCGAAACGGCGGTTTCAGCGTCGCGTGAAAACCATAATGATTGGGTTCATGGGTAATGTCGCGCAGGCGCGCAGGATCGATTCCGGCCAATCGGGGCTGGGCCAGCGGCCCGCAAAGATGGGCGTCCCGGCCCAGCAGGTGCTGGCCGAAGGCGTAGACCGGATGATCCTCCGGCGGCACGAAGTAGATGGCATAACGGGCACTCATTGCGTTAAAGTGTAGCCCATTCCGATGAACATTCCATGGACGTTGCGCGGGACTGCGCCCGTCCGGTAGCGCAAAAAGGGGGATATCATGACGATTCAGACCGTGGCCGTTATCGCGCAGGGTGACATGGGCAGCGGCACCGGCGGGCAATTGGTTCGGAACGGCCTTCGGGTGATTACCAATCTGACCGGGCGCAGCAAGCGCTCCGTCGACCTCGCCGCCGGCGTCGGAATCGAAAACGTGGGCGACGACGGCGCCCTGATTCGCGAGGCCGACGTATTCCTCTCGATCCTGCCCCCGTCCGAAGCGGTCGCGCTGGCGGAAAAGATGGCGCCGCACATCGAAGCCTCCAATAAGCCGATCCTGTACGCCGATTGCAACGCGGTCGCGCCGGTTACCAAGCTCAAGATCCGCGATATCGTCGAGAAGGCAGGGGCGCGGTTCGTCGATGTCGGCATCATGGGCGATCCGCCGAAGCCGGACCGGAACCGCACGCGCTATTATGCCTCGGGACCGTACGCGAACGAATTTGCCGAGCTCAAGGATTACGGCTTGAACGTGACCGTGTGCGGCGACGAGGTTGGGCGCGCCGCCGCGATCAAAATGTGTTTCGCTTCGGTGACCAAGAGCATGGTGGCGATGGCGGCGCAAACCTTCGCCGCCGCCAAGGCGCTCGGCGTCTACGACGAGGTGGTCAAGGAGCTGGAGGGTTCGCAGAAGGGCGCTTTCGATTGGGCGGCGCAGCGGATCACCACCACGCCGCCGAAGGCCTACCGTTGGGTCGGCGAGGTCGAGGAGATCGGCCGGATGTTCGAATCCCTCGGCATGCCGGGCGAGACCTGTTACGGTGGCGCCAAGATGTTTCAACTCATCAGCGAATCGCCCCTGGGCGAAGAGGTGGTCGAGAACCGCAAGCGCGGCACCACGCTCGAGGACTGTTCCGTGATCACGGCCGAATATCTCGCGACGTTGAAAAAATGACCAAGAGCTATCTCTCGCACCTGCAGTGTTCGAGTTGCGGTACGCGCCATTCGTTCGATAAGCCGATCAATAATACCTGCGCGGACGGCGGCATCCTCGACTGCCGTTACGATATCGAGCGCGCGCGCGCGGAAATCACCAAAGAGGATATCGCCAGGGGGCCGGCGTCGCTGTGGCGTTATGCGCCGATGCTTCCCGCCCAGGACCCGGCGAACGCGGTGACGCTCTCGGAAGGCTGGACGCCGCTGTTGCGCGCGCCCGGGATCGAAAAGGCGCTCGGCTGCAGGGAAATCTGGATCAAGGACGAAGGGCGTAACCCCTCGGGCACCTTCAAGGACCGCGGCGCGACCGTCGCGGCGACGCGCTTCAGGGAACTTGGCATCAAGACCATGGTGCACAACAGCTCGGGCAACGCCGGCGGCGCCTGGGCGCTCTATTGCGCGCGCGCCGGGATCGGCTGCGTCAACCTGCTGGCCGAGGACACGTTGCCGTCGAGCCTGCAGCAAAGCAGCCTCGCCGGGGCGAAGACATACGTTCTGCAAGGGCACTGGAAACACGCCGGGCCGATGGTGGCGAAGGCCGCCGAGGCGCACGGCTGGTTTCTCGGCGGCACGCTGAAGGAGCCGTATCGCTTGGAAGGCAAGAAAACCATGGGTTGGGAAATCGCCGAACAGCTCGGCTGGGAATTTCCCGACGCGGTGTTCTATCCGACCGGGGGCGGCGTCGGCGCCATCGGCATCTTCAAGGCGTTCGGCGAAATCGAGGCGCTCGGCTGGGCGGCGGATCAAAACCGAAAGCCGCGCCTCATCGTCACCCAATACGAGGGCTGCGCGCCGATGGTGAAGGCGTTCGAGGAAGGCAAGGACGAAACCGAGCCGTGGGAGGACATGGACGTGCTGCCGGGCGGCTTGAAATCGGTCAAGCCGCCGGGCGACCGCGACGTGCTGCGCATTTTGCGCGAGACCGGCGGCACCGCATTCGGCCTTAGCACGGAAGCGTCCTTAGACGCCGTGAAAATGCTGGCGCGTGAAGAAGGGATTTTTTCGTGTCCCGAGTCCGCGACCACGCTCGCCGGGCTCATCCGCGCGCTCGAAAAAGGCGATGTGGACAAAGACGAGCGCATCGTTTTGACGATCACCGGATCGGGGCTCAAATCCCTGCCGACCCTGCCCGCGCCCGATACCGTTCCGATCGCGCCGGGGGCCGGGATTCCGGCCTGAAATATCGGGTTAACCCACTGTTTTTGCACCGTTTTACGGTTCCGCCTTCCTTGGCAGGGAAATCTCGGGGTTTATTAGATCGGAAGAG
>JAVJPD010000310.1:0-6632 GCA_040216475.1 Rhodospirillales bacterium | reverse complement strand
CCCAGCGCCCGGGGCCTTCCCAGGCAACCGTCGAGGTGACGATACGGTCGAGAAAATCCCGGTCGTGGCTGACCAGCAGCACCGTGCCGGCGTAGTCCGACAGCATCTCCTGCAGCAGATCGAGGGTTTCGAGATCGAGATCGTTGGTCGGCTCGTCGAGGATCAGCAGATTGGAAGGCCGCGCCAACGCACGCGCCAGCATGACGCGGCCGCGCTCGCCGCCCGACAGCGCGCCGACCGGGGTGCGGGCCTGCACGGGATCGAACAGAAAATCTTTCATGTAGCTCGCCACATGACGCGGCGTGCCGCCGACCGACACCATGTCGCTGCCGCCGCCGGTCAGCACGTCGGCGAGCGGCATCCCGGGATCGAGGGACTCCCGTCCTTGATCGAGGGTAACCGTTTCCAAGTTCGCGCCGAGTTTTACTTTTCCGGAATCCGGTTTCAGCGCCCCGGTGATCAGGTTCAGCAAGGTCGTCTTGCCCGCACCGTTGGGGCCGACGAAGCCGATCTTCTCGCCGCGCAGCACCCGGAGCGAAAACCCGCCGACGATTTGCTGCTCGCCGTATGCTTTTTCAAGATCGCGGGCCTCGATCACCAGCTTGCCGGATGCGTCCGCCTGCGACGCCGACAGGGTAACGCTGCCGGCGGGGCCGCGTTCGGCGCGCTGTTGCTTGCGCAAATCCTGCAACGCGCGCAGGCGGCCCTGATTGCGCTTGCGCCGCGCCGTGACGCCCTTGTGCAGCCATTCCGTCTCGGCGTGAATCTTGCGCTTGAGCTTGTGGCGCTCGGTCTCCGCCTGTTCGAGCATGCCGTCGCGCCAGTTCTCGAATTGGCCGAACCCTTGATCCAGACGATGGCTCTCGCCGTTATAAATCCACACGGTGGTACGCGACAGGTTTTCCAGAAAGCGCCGGTCGTGGCTGACCATCACGATGGCCGAGCGCAGGGATTTCAGCGTGTCCTCCAGCCATTCGATGGCCGGCAGGTCGAGATGGTTGGTCGGCTCGTCGAGCAGCAGAACGTCGGGCGCCGGCGCCAGCACCCGGGCGAGCGCGCAACGCCGCGCCTCGCCGCCCGACAGCGCCGCCGGATTCTTGGTGCCGGCGAGGCCGAGTTTCTCGATCTGATACTGCGCGGCATGGGGATCGTCGTTCGGCCCCAGACCGGCCTCGACGTAGGCCAGCGTCGTGGCGAAGCCCGAAAGATCGGGCTCCTGGGGCAGATAGCGCAGCGTCGTGCCCGGCTGCACGAACCGCTCACCGTTATCCGGCGCGACTTCCCCGGCGGCGATCTTCAGCAGGGTCGACTTGCCCGAACCGTTGCGCCCGACCAGGCACAGCCGCTCGCCCGCCGAAACGGCAAGCTCGGCGCCTTCGAGCAGCGGCGTGCCGCCGAACGTCAGATGGATATCGCGCAGCGTGAGGATGGGCGGGGCCATGATGTTCCTTTAGGGCCGGTCATGGTGAGTCGGCTCTAACTTATCAATGTCGATCGGATTCACATGATCCGATCCAGCCGCCTCCTTTACCGCCCGGGGGCGGTGTGGGGCAAGGGCTGGATTGCGGAAGCTTAGGCGAAATCGGTTAAGCCCCGTATAGGCAGCCGCCAAAGGCATGGTGGAGCGGGCTTTGCCGGATTCTCGAGACTTCAGACATTACCGCCTCGGCGTTTTATGTGGACTTTATCGCCCGCAGAATTAGTATTTTCGACCAAACAGGGGCCGCTTACATACCGTCGATATCGTCTTGAATCCAACATGATAAAGCGAATCTGAAACCGCCTTTTTTCATCGCTCTAAATAAAGCCACCGCCGTGTCGGCGCATAGGTAAAAAAAATGAAAAGCTTCGATTCTTTCGTCGATTTTCTCAAGAAAATATCGATTTCCATCGTTGCCCTCGCCGGCGTTTGGCTTGGAGGATATACACTTTACGACGGCGTATCGGGAAACCTGATCATCATGGAACAGGTGCGCGTTCCACCCTCTTTCGATTATCTCGGCTATAACTCGCAAGTCACGACCCAAAGGCTGCTCGATGAAATGGCGCAGTTGAACTCGTTCGCAACGTTGGGCACGACGCGCAAAAAATACGGCGATCGAGCCCTCTTCAATAATATTGCGCAGTCCGAGACCTCCCTTGCCGGAATTGATCTAAAAACGATACGGGCGGCCGTGCAAAAAGCACTCGGCCGTCAAACCAAGCGTATTTCGGGCGAAATTGCCCTGGTGGACGCAGAAGGAAGCGACAGCTTCTCATACACGGTACGGATAAGAAGTAATCCGCCGCGAAAGCTGCTGCTCGACATCGAAGCAAAAGGAACCCCGAAGGAGGTTATCCAGCAAACCGCCTTGGCCCTCCTCGGACAGCTTGATCCGGCCGTCGCGATATCGGCCTATCGCGCCATGGGCGACTTCGACAATGCCTTACGGATGGCCGATTTGGCGCTCACAAACGACGATCCATCCGACGACATGATCACGACTCAACAAAGGAGTTTCGTCTATGTATCCATGGGCCGGTTCGCCGAAGCGGAAGCCGATGCTTTGAAAGCCGACAATTGGGGAAGACACACCGCTCTTTCCAATGTTTACAGAGCCAGCGGCAAACTCGATAAAGCACTTGCGGAAGCGAATGCCGCCATCAAGCTCAAGCCCGACAAGCCGCAACCGTACATCCATAAGGCCCGCGCCCTGATGGCCATGAAAAAATTCGATGACACGATACTGATTCTGGAGAAAACAGCCAAATCGTTTCCTGCTTATTGGAACGCGCACAATTGGCTCGGCAATGCTTACTATGCAAAAGGAGATTTTCTGAAAGCGAAAGACGAATTCAATAAAGCCCTGAGTTTATCGCCAAAATCACCCGCATTATGGTTTAAGCTTGCCAACGTATATCGAGCCGAAAAAAACGACAGAGAAGCGTTGGCGCGATATAGACACGCCCATGAATTAAACCCGAAAAACGTGAAGTTTTTAATGGCGCTGATTAAAGCCGAGTCCAAAACCGGAAACGCGGAACACGCGGAAACCCTGAAAAAGAGTCTGAGAAAATTGCTCGGGAACCCAACGATTAACGAAAAACTGAAAAAAAGAGCCGAGACGTTGCTCTCGGAGTAATCGGTTTTTCGTTTTAGCCGCAAATTTCCAGCAGCCGGGCGACGTCCCGGGCGCTCAGTTCGTGAAGCCGACCCGGCGAGCGACACGAACTCCGCTTCCGCCTCGTTAAATCTGTCTCGTTGGCGCCGCTTAGTGCGCGCCTAGTGTGCCGTTGCCGCGTACTTCGCCAGCTTCGCTTCGTCGAGATCGATGCCGAGCCCGGGGCCGGACGGCAGCTTGATACGGCCTTTGCCGATATCGAGCCGGGTGGTGGCCACGGTATCGACCACCTTGAGCGGCCCCACGCATTCCAATCCGGGCACGAAATTACGCGACGTCGCGCCGAGCATGATCTCGGCGGTCGTGCTGAGATCCAGCCCGAAACCGTGACCCATGACGACCTGAAGGCCGGCGGCCTCCGCGGTCGCCGCCATGCGCGCGGACGAGAGCAGGCCCCCCGCCTGGCGGATGCCGAACTTCACGAAGTCGGCGCAATCCGCCTTGATCACCTTGATCAGGCTCAGGTGATCGCTGATGGCTTCATCGGCCATGACGGGAATGCCGCTTTCGCGCCTGACCTTCGCCAGACCTTCGAGGTCGTCCTTCGGCGTCGGCTGCTCGAAAAACTGCATGTCGCAGGACTTCACGGCGCGGCACAATTCCAGCGCCTTCGCCACATCGTATTGCGCGTTGGCGTCCATGCGGAGTTGCACGTCCTTGCCGACGGCATCGCGCACCGCCTGCACCCGTTCGGCATCCTTGGCGACGCCGCTGCCGACCTTAATCTTCATCGACATGAAACCGGCGTCCGCCCAACGCTTGGCTTCGGCCGCCGCCTCGTCGGCGGGCAATTCGCCGACCCAGCCGTTGAACAAGATTTCATCCATGACGGCGCCGCCGACATAATCGCAAAACGAGATCCCCATCCGCCGGCAGATCAGCTCGATGCAGGCGAGTTCGATACCGGCGACGGCGCTCGGCTGTTTCGGCGCCAGCTTGGTGGCGATTTCGACGATCCGGTTTACGTCGACGGCGTTTTCGCCGATCACCGCCGGGCCGATCACGTCGCGCACCGCGGCGGCCAGCTCCGGCGCGGTATCCGGCGACACGGCCCGGCTGGCCGGATCGATACTGCTGATGCCGATCGCGCCGTCCGTATCCGTCACCCGCACCACGACGCCCTTGGTGATTTTTTTGGCCATGCCGCCGCTCGTAAAGGTGCCCACCAGCGGCATCTCCACGCCGAAAACCTCGACCTTGCTGATTTTTGCCTTCATTTCGGGTTTCTCCCCCCTCATCCGTTTTTTATGCAGTTCAACTAATATACTAGATCGGTCATCTTAAGATGTATAGCGGCCAATGCGCCGCCTCTATGTCGAACGCCTGGCCACATTAGACATCCGCCCTGCGCCGCAACCGGGCGTTCGGATCATTGTTCGGCTCGGTCCACTTCTCCAACGCGGTATAGCGGACCTCCCGGCCCAGACCGCGGCGCATCGGCTCGATCCACAACACTTGTTCCGGCGCAAGATTGGGCCCGAGATTGGCGCGCGGCCCGAAGGTCTGCAACACCCAGGCGATATGGGGATTCTTGTTGACCTCGAAAACCACCCGTTCCCGGCCGACCCGTTCGGCGAGCTCGACCAGAGGCTCCTTGACCTTGCCCTGCTCCTTTTTACCGCGATCGATGGCGAGTTCGAGCTCGCCCTGCTCGAACACGACAAGCCCGACGCCGGCATCGATCACGTCCTTGAGCTCGTCCCAGGCTTCTTCGAGATCGAACTCATAGGTCGGGTATTTACGGCCCCACTCGAACATCGGGGTGATGCCGAGCTCATTAAGACGGCGGATCGAATTGAGGACGTCGTCGCGCGGGATATCGGTCAGGCCGAAGCTGACCTCGGCGGCAGAATAACCGACCTCCGCGATATAGTTGAAGTACGCGTCGAGTTTGCGTTGCAGCCACGAAAATTGAAAGAACATACCGCCCGACATGACCTTAACATCGAACTCATGGCAAAGAGCGATCTTCTGCTTGATCAGTTCTTCCGGCAAAAGCCTCGGCGTTACGTTGCGAAATTTGACGTAATCGAGGAACGCGGCGGAGCTCTCCAGGAACATCCGCATTTCATTCACCCCCATGCCAGGATCGCGGACAAAGGTCATGCCATCCCGGCGCGGCTTGCTCGTGCCTTCGGGGACCTCGAGAAAGTCGTACGCGTATTTGGTCATTGAGTTGATCCTCCTGTCGGATATTTATTTATGCACATATCGCCGTTGACCCGCACGATGTGACCGGCGATCGAACCCGCCTCGCCTGACTCGAAAAATGCGACGACGATATCGGCATCACGTTGGGCCAATCGATGGCAACGCCTCATCCGCCGATGACGACAATGACGTTTTTATCCTCAACCCCCATGATTGAGCTTTTGTTTGAATCGGAGACGGAACGCTGTCGCTTTAAAGCGTATTGATTTTGCGTAAGGACAGATTATTATTATATTCTAATATAAGAACAAGGTCAAAAAATTCATGGCTGTCGAATTTACGGCGGCGATGAGGAAGGAAGCCGATCCGAACTTCGGCGTCTTGCCGACAAGTGACCCTGTTACAGGATCACCTCATCACAGCCAAACAACACATCAGATAAAGAACGCGAAACCGAATTTACGAAGCTGGATTTTTCCGATGTAAATTTTAAGATGACGCGGACCGACTTTTTCTTCGGGTGTGCCTCGCCGCCGGCATAACGGCAAAATATTTTCTTGTTCTTATATTAGGATATGATGATAATCTGAATCATCTCGCCAACATCGAAAAAATCATTCAGACAAAAAGGTATTCCGTCATGGGGGAGCTTACCGGCAAGGTCGCGTTGATTACCGGCGGCAGCAAAGGCATCGGCCGTGCCACGGCGGAACTGTTCGCCAAGGAAGGCGCGACGCTGGCGATGCTGGCGCGCTCGCAAGGCCCGCTCGAAGCGGCGGCGCGCGAAATCAAGGATCGCCACCAGGTCAACGTCATCACCGGCACCGCCGATATCCTCGATCCGGAGTCGATCCAAAACTTTTTCGACGATCTCGCGACCAAGATCGACAAGCTCGATATCCTGGTTAACAACGCGGGCGGGTCCGAACAAAAGGTCTCGAAGGAAACCTTGCGGATGGTCGCGACCGTGGATGCGCCGGGCGATCCCGAACTGCCGAAAAGCCGGTTCGCGGATATGAAGGACATCGAGTTCCAGAAAGCCTTCGATCAGAAATTTTTCGGCATGCTGCGCGTGACCCGCGCGGCGATGCCGCTGATCCGCAAATCGGGCGATGCCAGCATCGTCAACATCGTGTCGGTCAAGGGCAATCAGGCGCCGCCGCGCGTGCTCACCTCGGGTATCGCCTGGGCGGCTTGCCTGAACTGGAGCAAGGCGTTGTCGCACGAGCTGGGGCCGGAAGGTGTTCGCGTGAATGCCGTCAGCGTCGGCGGCATCATCACGCCGAACCTGAACGAGGTGTACGAGCATTTCGGCGAGGG
>JAVJPD010000309.1:0-4294 GCA_040216475.1 Rhodospirillales bacterium | reverse complement strand
GACGAAAGCTCATTCGACCGCGAGGCGACGGGCGCATCGTTCCGGTTGGGGTATCCGATCACGGATCGCTTGAGTCAGAATTGGAAATACTCCTTCAACCGTTCGAAGATCGACAACGTCGCATTGAGCGCGTCACCCTTTATTCAAGCCGAGAGCGGCTCGCGGATCATCTCGGAAGTTTCCCACGGCCTTACGTACGACACGCGCGACAGCCGGCTGAATCCGAGCAAGGGCTACACCGTGCAGATGACCAACGATTTTGCCGGTGTCGGCGGTCCGACCAAGCATTTCCGGGTCCGTTTGAAAGGGGCCCAGTTTTTCCCCGTGACCGAGGACTGGGTGCTGTCGGTCAAGGGCGACGCCGGCTACATTACCGGCTTGTTCGACAAGGACGTCAGATTGCTTGACCGGTTTTTCGTCGGCGGCGAGAGTATTCGTGGATTCGAGCCTTCCGGTATCGGCCCGCGCGATAGAAATACGTTGGATGCCTTAGGCGGCGAATGGCGTTACAGCGGCAGCGTCGAAATGACGTTTCCGCTGGGACTACCGAACGAACTCGGCATTAAAGGCCGGATTTTCAGCGATTTCGGCAGCACCGGCAAGACGTCGCCGGAAAGCCCGGACATCCTGGATTCTTCGAGCCTTCGCGTTTCCGTGGGTGCCGGTTTGACATGGGTTTCGCCATTTGGTCCTATCGGCATCGACTTGGGCGTACCCTTGCTGAAGGAAAGCTTCGACGAAAAGGAACTTGTCAGACTCAATTTCGGCACCAGATTCTAGGAGATAATCTTGAGAAAGTTTTTGATCATTGCCGCGGCCGCCGTTATTTGCGTTTTCGGTTTCGTTGAATCTGTCCAGGCCCAAACCAAGAAGGGGGCCTTGGAGTCGAAAGGCGATCTCGATGTTCTTGCCAATATCGCCGTTATCGACATGCTGTTGATCCGACGCGACGCGGCTGCTTTCAAGCAACTGCGGACTCAGATCAATAAATACCGCGAACAGTTGAAAAACGATTTGCGCGCGGAAGAGGCGGAACTGCAAAAGGCAAACCGTGAATTGGCGCGCCAACGGGCGATTTTAACGCCCGAGGCATTCGGCGACGAACGGAAGAAATTCGAGGAACGCGTCGGTAAATTGCAGCAGGGTTTCCAGAGCCGCTGGCGTTCCTTGAAGGATATCGAAGAGGAAGCCGAGGCGCGCGTTCTGAACGAGTTGCAAAAGGTTACGGTCGAAGTCGCGCAAAAACGCCAACTCATCATGATTCTGCGCAAACGTTCCTTGGTTTTCTGGATCGAAACGCTGGACATAACTCCCGAAGTCATTAAGGCATTGGACAAGAAAATGCCGAAGGTGAGCGTCAAGCTGCCGAAGGATTTTGCGCCGGCGTCCGCGGATAAGAACTCTAAGAAGAAATAAGCGCGCCGATGGCCGACCCGCGTTTTTTTTCAGCAGCCGGCCCCTTCACGATCGGACAGTTGGCTGAAGTCGCCGGCGTGGATTTGAGCGAAGGGGCCGATCCCGCAACGCGGATACGCGACGTCGCGCCGCTATCGACGGCCGGTCCCGAACACGTCAGTTTTCTCGACAACAAGCGCTATACCGGCGAATTCCGGAAAAGCCGGGCCGGCGCGTGTGTCGTGCGCCCGGATGTCGCGGCGGCGCCGAAGGGCATGGCGCTGCTCACGACTCCCGAGCCTTATGTCGCGTATGCCAGGATCGCCGCCCTGTTTTATCCGGCGGCAACGGACGCGAACACGGTATCGGCGGCGGCGCATGTCGATCCGGGCGCGACGGTCGGCGAGGGCTGTCGCATCGATGCCGGCGCGGTCATCGGGCCGGGCGCGGTGCTGGGGGCGGGTTGCCGGATCGGCGCCAATACCGTTGTCGATAAGGGTGTCGTCCTCGGGGCCGGTTGCCTGATCGGCCCCAACGTCACGCTGCAATATTGCCTGTTGGGAGATCGGGTCATCGTCCACCCGGGCGTTCGCATCGGCCAGGACGGGTTCGGCTTCGCCCTCGGGCGCGCCGGGCATCTCAAAGTGCCCCAACTCGGTCGGGTGGTGGTCGAAAATGACGTCGAAATCGGGGCAAATACGACGATCGACCGCGGCGCCGGGCCGGATACGTTCATCGGCGAAGGCACGAAAATTGATAATCTGGTACAAATCGCCCATAACGTAAGGCTTGGAAAGCATTGTATTATCGTCTCCCAAGTCGGCATTTCCGGCAGTACGGAGGTCGGTCATTTCGTCATGATGGGAGGCCAGGCCGGGATCACGGGGCATTTGTCGATCGGCGACGGAGCCCAGGTATCGGCGCAAAGCGGGGTGATGCGCGATATCGGCGCGGGAGAGAAAGTCGGCGGTTCGCCCTCCATGCCGATGCGCCAGTGGCTCCGGAGCGTCGCCGTGATCGAGGGTTTGGCCGGTAAGAAGTCGGGGAAGAAGTCTAAGGAATAGAAGGGAAGCGCATAATGGACACGGAAGCGCCTGTAAGTCAGGTCGCCGATCTGGACGTCAATCGGATCATGAGCATGATTCCGCACCGGTATCCGTTTTTGATGATCGACCGGGTGACGGAAATCGTGCCGAACGAAAGCGCCGTCGGCATCAAGAACGTCACGATCAACGAGCCTATCTTTCAGGCGCATTTCCCCTCCAAGCCGATCATGCCGGGCGTCTTGATCGTCGAGGCGATGGCGCAAACGGCCGGCGTGCTGGTCATTTCGTCGTTTCAGGAGAAAAGCGAAAACCGGCTGGTCTATTTTATGACGATCGACAACGCGCGGTTCCGCAAACCCGTCGTGCCGGGGGATACCTTGCGGATTCAGGTGACCCGGGTTCAAAACCGGGGAACGGTTTGGAAATTCAGGGGCGAGGCCAAGGTCGGCGATACCTTGGTGGCCGAAGCCACGTACTCAG
This sequence comes from Rhodospirillales bacterium, assembly GCA_040216475.1. Classification (GTDB taxonomy): domain Bacteria; phylum Pseudomonadota; class Alphaproteobacteria; order Rhodospirillales; family CALINB01; genus CALINB01. Next base: position 1,373 of record JAVJPD010000309.1, on the reverse strand, counting down.
CCATGATTGTGGACGAATAGATGAGCGATATTCATGCGACGGCGGTTATCGATGGGGCCGCAGAACTCGGCGAGGGCGTCCGGATCGGGCCTTATTGCAGCGTCGGCCCCGAGGTTAGGATCGGCGACGGGGTCGTTCTCGACTCCCACGCCGTGATCGCCGGCAAGACCCGGATCGGCGCCAATACGCGCATTTTTCCGTTCGCCTCGATCGGCACCCAGCCGCAGGACATGAAATACCACGGCGAACCCTCGGAACTGGTCATCGGCTGCAACAACATCATCCGCGAATACGTGACGATGAATCCGGGCACCGAGGGCGGCGGCATGCGGACCGAAATCGGTAATAACTGTTTATTCATGGTCGGTTCCCACGTCGCCCACGATTGCCGGATCGGGGATCACGTGATCCTGGTCAACAATGCGACCCTAGGCGGACACGTCACCCTCGAAGAATGGGTGATCGTCGGCGGCATGTCCGCGGTTCATCAGTTCGTGCGCATCGGCCGCCACGCCATGGTCGGCGGCATGACCGGCGTCGAGAACGATGTCATTCCCTACGGTTCCGTCACCGGCAACCGGGCTCGGCTTCAGGGGCTGAACATCGTCGGCTTGAAACGCCGCGGCTTCGGGCGCGATCAGATTCACGAGCTGCGCAACGCCTATCGCCTGCTGTTCGCGCCGGAAGGCACCATGCTCGAGCGCCTGGAAGACGTGGCGAAACTGTTCGCCGGCAACGAGTCGGTGATGGAAATCGTCCGTTTCATCCGTGCCGATTCCTCGCGTGCGATTTGCCAGCCTCTCCTTGAAGACGCCGCCTGAAGGTGATGTCGTCTAAACTGGGCATTCTCGCCGGCGGCGGCGATCTTCCGGCACGGTTGATCCAGGTGTGCCGCCAAACGGGCCGTCCTTATTTCGTGATCGCGATCGAAGATCAGATGGACCCGGCGCTGATCTCGTCGGAAATTCCCCATGCCTGGGTGCGTCTCGGCGCGGCGGGCGAGGCGATCGAGCGCCTGCGCGCGGAAAACGTCGAGGAATTGGTGATGGCCGGGCGCGTGAAGCGGCCGGGGCTGAGTTCGCTCAAGCCGGATTCCTGGACCGCGAAGTTTTTCGCCAAGGTCGGCTTGAAAGCGCTCGGCGATGACGGTTTGCTCAAGAGCATCGTTGCCGCCTTGGAAACGGAGGGTTTTCGCGTGGTCGGGCCCGAAAGCGTGATCACCGATCTGCTGGCGCCGGCCGGCGTTTGCGGTGCCGTGACGCCGGACCATCAGGCCGAGGACGATATCGCGCGCGGCGTCGAGGTCGCGCATGGCCTCGGCGGGCTCGACGTCGGCCAGGCGGTCGTGGTGCAGCAAGGGCTCGTGTTGGCGG
>JAVJPD010000308.1:0-2621 GCA_040216475.1 Rhodospirillales bacterium | reverse complement strand
GATGCCGATGCCGCGCGGATTTTTTGCCCTGGCGCGCCGCGAACACAGGATCAGCAATGGCACCATGACCGTGCGCGACCAGTACGAAACCTTGTCGATGTGAAACGGCGACCACTTCGGCAGCAAGACCGCTTCGACGCGCATCACCGGCACCGCCCGCCAGGGCACCTGCCCGAATAACGCGAGCGCCGTGCGCGTGAACACGTTGCTTCTGGCGGCACCGCCGTAATCGAGAATCGCCTTGCGCGCGCGCGCCATGTGCGGCGCGTCGACGTCCTCGCCGGTCATCTTCAGGGCGTAATAGGCCTTGACGGACGCGCTGATGTCGAAATCGCCGCCGTGAAATAGCGGCCAGCCGCCGTGATCGGCCTGGGTCGCACGCAAATAGGCGGCGAGCTTGGCCTCGGTCTCGTCGTCGATCTCGTCGAGGTAATGATTGAGCAGGATGTACTCCGCCGGGATCGTCGCGTCGGCTTCGAGTTCGAACACCCAGTGCCCGTCTTCGGCGCGCTGGTTTTCGAGCCACGACGCGGCTTCGCGGATCGTGGAGTCGAGCGCGGCCTTAAAATGATCGTCGCCCGCTTGGGAGGGAGAAAGAGGCGACTCCGTCTCCGCCGCGGCGGTTGTCGTGTCCAAGGAATTCACGGTTAATCCCGAACCTGTTCGTTCCGGTTCAATACGGTGCGTTTGATGTGGCAAAAGTCCTGAAATGTCAAGATTTTGAAACAAACCTTAACGCCGCCTCGGCGGCCAACCTGCCCGAACGCGCGGCTCCTTCTATGGTTGCGGGCAAGCCGGTATCGGTCCAATCCCCCGCCAGGTAAAAGTTTCGCCAGGCCGTCTCGGCCGTGGGCCGGAGCGCAACCTGGGCCGGGGATTGCGCGAAAGTGGCGCGTTTTTCCTTCACGATGCGATGGCCGGGCAAGGGAACCGCCGGCAGATCGAGAACCGCCACGATTTCACCCCACATGGTTTTTGCGATCTCGTCCGCCGGCCGGTCGACGCACGCCTCGGCGGCGCTGACGGTGGTCGATACGACGTCGCCGCGGCGGAAAATCCACTGGCACAGCCCGCCGATCACGCCGATGAACAACAGGTCCGGCGCGGGTTTATCCAGCCGGAAATGGCCGTTGACGATCGAGCGGTATTCCGTCGGCACCGGCAAACCGGCAACGAGATCGCCCGCAACGGACGGCGGCACCGCCAGCACGACGGAGTCATCCGATGAAATCACGATCCGGTCATCGCCGAGCGAAAACGCCGCGATACGCTCACTCGAAAACTCGAGTACCCTCACACGCGCATTAAAGCGCACCGGGCAACCCCGCGCGGGAAGATCAGCCAGCGCCGGATCGATGAAACTTTCGCTCAACCCTTCGCGGGCGATCCGGGGCTTGCAGGCCGCGCCGCCGCGCCCGAAGGTTTCGCGGACCACCGGCCACAGCAACGACGCCGCGCCCTCGTCCGCCGCCGTGTTCAAGGCGGAAACCGCCAACGGCTCCCATAAGCGCCGGAACAGAACGCCGTTCGCATCAAGGCAATCGGTGACCCTGGCGTTTCGGTCCGCCCGGGCCAAACGGACGGCCTGGAGATAATCGCCGGCGGACGTTCCCGGCACCCGGCGCTCGGAATCGAAAATCCACCACGGAAAAATCCCATCGTTCGGATGCACGGTCCACCGCTCGCCGGTTTGCAGATCGACGAACGGGAATACGGCATCGTCCGGCCCGGCCATGCTGTCCGCCGCGCCGATCCGTTCGAGATAGCCGAAAGCGTCCCGGTTACCGCTCAACAATAGATGATTGCCGTTGTCGATGCGCCGGTCGAGCACGTCGTCGTGAAAGGAGCGGCAGCGGCCGCCGGCATGTCCGGCCGCTTCGTAAAGGGCCACCGCTCTTCCCGCTTCGGATAAGCGAACGGCACAGGAAAGACCGGCGAGGCCGGCGCCGATGATATGGGTCGTCCCGCCCGCCACTCACAAAATCCCGTATCGAAACACGACCCAGAGTTTTTCCGCCTTGCTCAGCGACACCGGCGGATCGAAACGCCGCCAGCCGACATCCTGAAGTTTTCGGAAAATCCGGCGGTAGGCTTCCATCATCATGATGGCAGGACGCATCTGCACGGGATCGCACGATGCCAGGGTGTTTTCCGCTTCCTCGAACCGCCGTTCCGCATCCCGCGCCACGCTCCGGCAGACCGACGGCAACGCCGGATGCGACAGCACCATGCGAGCATCCGACGGCACGTCGATACCGTGATCGCGCAAGAGATTTTCCGGCAGATACAGACGGTTGCGCTGCGCGTCCTCATGCACGTCGCGCAGAATGTTGGTCAGTTGCAGCGCCTGGCCTAACGCAAAAGCCACCTCGTCGCCGGTCTCCTCGTCGATGCCGAAAATGCGGTTGGAGAGCCGCCCCACGGCGCACGCCACCCGGTCGCAATAAAGCTCCAGCGTTGCCATGTCCGGAATGCGCACGGAATCGTGGGCATCCATTTCCATGCCGTCGATCAACGCATCGAAGTCCCGCCGGCGCAATCCGTATTGCTTCATGGGGCCCGATAGGGCCCGGCTGATCGCCCGCGACGGCGTATCGGCATAGAGACGCCCGATTTCTTTC
>JAVJPD010000307.1:0-9427 GCA_040216475.1 Rhodospirillales bacterium | reverse complement strand
AAACGACCGCGGCGCGCTCGGCTTCCGTCTCGCCGCCGATGTCTTCGGACTTGTCGCCACGCACAAAAGCCGTAATGACGATGATGGCGCCGAGCACAAGAATGGGGATCGTAATGATTTGGGTATATGTCACCGTTACCGGGCGATAGCTGCCCGAGTTCAACTCCCAGATGGCATAGAGGGCATAAGCGCACGCGATTACGGGCACAATAAGCGCCCCCGCTAGATCTTTTGAAAATTTCATTGGCGACAAAATTCCCCTATTGCAAAGCCTCCGAAAGACCCGCCGGCGCGCCGCAAACACAAAATGCCGAGGCAAAACTTGCGCTCAACGGCGTGCCGATTTATTTTATTTTTTATGTTAATTCAGTTGACTACGGAGCACTTTATTTTACACCGATACTGAACAGCGTCGAGATACAACCTACCCTCAACTTTTAAACCCCGCAATACCTAAGAACGAGCAAAAAAGTGCTTCACACACACGGGGACGCGACAATGGAAACGATAACCGACTCGATAACCGTCATCCCGAGCGACTTTGCAACCGGCGTCGAAATACGCGGCGTCGACCTTTCCCATCCGATTGATGAAACAACCTTTCGGACTATCGAAGATACCTTCAACAAACATGGCGTCATTTATTTTCGCGGTCAAAACCTTGCGCCGAAACAACAACTCGCCTTACCCGCCGCTTCGGCGACATCGAACCGAATATGCACCGGCATCCTCGGCATGCCCGACGAGGAGGCCTTGCCGCTGCTATCCGAACTCGCCCGTCACGGCGTTAAACCGGAATTTCAGTACCGCCATAAATGGCAGGTCGGCGACGTGTTGATGTGGAACAACTGCACGGTGCAGCACATGGCCCGCAAAGATTACGATCTGCCGCTCCGCCGCTTGATGCACCGCACCGCCACGCAAAGTTCCGCGCCTTTTTAGCCAAAAAAAAGCGAGCCCGAAACCGGGCCCGCTTCATTTAAAACTCAACGTTCGGCTTAGGAGGAACCGCCTTTGGATGACGTGCATGATGCCGTCTTGGCAACAACGGGCATGCCCTCGTAGGTAATCACGCATTCATCACCGGCCTTAAGCTTGCTGCGGGCCTTTTCGATCTTCTTGGAGCCCTTGTATTTCTCCCCGTTCATGGAAAACTTCGTTTTCTTGCGATGAATGCGGGTCGTCCATTTCTTGCCGTTCTCATCCTTGAAAAGAATGAATTTCCCTTTCTTCTTCACGTCGACCAGAACCACCTTCATCTTTTTGTGCTTCTGTTTCTGCTTAAAGAAATCGCCGCTCTTGTTGAAAGCCGCCCAGAACTTGTTGACCTGGGCCTGCAGCTCTTCGTGATCCTGATCCAGAATCATCTTCTCCGGCACGCCGACTTTTGCCGCTTTCTTGATATAAGCCGGATCGTCTTTCGCCGCCTCGAAGGTCGCTTTCAATTTTTTCAAACGATCGGGATGCGTTTTCTTAAGCTCCATCGGCGCAATGATGGCGCGCAACGATGCGACCGTAACCGCATCGATTCCCAAAGCCTTGTTGAGCGACGGCGCATCATCCGTCAATTTGGGAATCGGATTTTTATCCAAAGTCACCGCCAAAATTCGGACCTTCCCTTTGGCTTTGTTGATATTGGACACCTTGCCCAATGCCACCGGCAGATGCTCGCCCAACACGGCCGTCACGAGATCGCCGCCGCCGCCGATCGGAATGATGCGCATCGGCTTGATGCCGGTCAATTCCGGCAATTGATGAAGCGTGATATTTTCCGTGCTGGCCCAGGAACTGATGCCCATCAGGACCGTCTTTTCCTTAGCATCCTTAATCACGTCTTGAATGGTTTTATATTTGGAATTCTTCAGCACGAAAACCGCGCCGGGATCGGCGCCCATCAAACCCAAAATGTACATGGTATCGGTCCACGACCAATCGGGCTTTTGCGCGGCATACATCATGCCGCTGGTGCTGATGGCGCTCGATGCCAGGACGGTGCCGTCGCGCGGCTGCGTTTGCCAGAAATCGAAACCCACACGCCCCGAAGCGCCGCTCTTCGGCTTCACCTCGATCTTGGCACCCAGATGTTTTTCCCACACCGGCAAGAAGGCCCGGGTCAGACGGTCCTGACCGCCCCCCAACGAATGCGGTAACACCACGGTGATTTTTTTCGGTTTCCATTCGGCCTGTGCGGCCGTGCCGACTGTAAGGCCGGTCGCCAGGACAGCCCCCGCCATCAACATCGCCAATCCGGTTTTCAATCGAAATGTCATTTAGATCCTCCCGTTGTTGAAGCAAGCGGATTCAAAACGAAACCCGTTTGCGCACGCATGCTTGAGATGCAGAATTTTTTTCCTGGATTAATTGGCCGTAAGTTTCGCTCGCTTTGAATATCCGTGTCAATGGTCGGTCGTGTCCCGGTTTGAAATTCGGACTGGAACGCCCATCCTTCGACAGGCTCAGGATGAGGCATTCCCGGCGGTTCTCCTTGACCTCACCCTGAGCTTGTCGAAGGGTGAGGTTGAAACTTAAGACACGACCCAATGGTCCTTGCCTAAGTGTCGTTCATGGATGACCATCCGTGAAAATCTCGCTACACTTACCATACGCAACATTCCTGCTGCATTGTCAAAAAAGAACAAACTTGAGAGGGTCCGTTTCATGATGAACATCCTCGATCCCACCATCGCCACCGAGCGCGAAACAATCGACTACGCGCCGCGTCCGAAAAACCTCACCGGCCTTCGCATCGGCCTGATCGAAAACACCAAGAAAAATGCCGAAGCCGTATTGCGCGCGGTATCCGACAGATTTGAAACCCAGCACGGCATGACCGTTGATGTCGTCATCCACAAACATCAGCGCGCACCGCTGAAGGATTCGCAACTCGCGGAATTGAAAGGAAGAACCGACTTCGCCATCGCCGGGGTCGGCGATTGAGGGGCGTGTTCGTCGGGCAGTTTGCTTGACGCCGTCATCCTCGAAAAAGCAGGCATTCCGGCGATCCCCGTGATCACGGATGCCTTCGATTCCACGGCCAAGGAAATGGCCGAGCTTTGGGGCGTTCCGGATTTCCGGTTCATCATGATACCCCACCCGCTCGCCAGCCTGACGCCGGACATGGTCGAACAGCGCGCCGACGATTTGGTCGGAAAGGTTTTAAAACTCTTGCAGGAAGGCCAACCGGCCTAACAACAACAAACACAAGGGAGGAATCTCGATGGCAACGAACGAAACCGCAACCCGGGCGGTTGCGTCCGTTGAAGGCGCGCCCATCGACGCCGAGGGCGACGTCTGCATCCCGATCGATGCCTCGGAACAAATCGAATTCTGCTTCGCGCGCGGCTGGACCGATGGCCTGCCCGTCGTGCCGGCGACCCGTTTGCTGGTCAACGACATGCTCAAGGCGGGCCGGCTGAAGGCCGACGACATCATCGCCGAGATGCCTTCGCGTAAAGTAGCCGTAACCGCCGAGAAAGTCGCCATCAACGCCGTTATGGCCGGGTGCAAACCGGAATACATGCCGGTGGTCGCCGCGGCAGTAAAAGGCTTGGCGGCACCCGAATTCGGCTTGCATCACGTCGCCTCGGCACTCGCGGGCCCGACCGTCGTCATCGTGGTCAACGGGCCGATCGCCAAGAACCTCGGGATCAACGCCACCAATAATCTTTTCGGTCCCGGCGCGCGCGCGAATGCGACCATCGGGCGCGCGTTACGTCTCGTATTGCTCAACTGCCTGAAATACCGTCCCTGCGTTTCCGACCGCGCCACCATGGGCACGCCGGGCAAGTTCACCTGCTGCATCGCCGAGAACGAGGAAGATCATCCGTGGGAGCCCTGGCACGCCGAGCATGGTTTCAACTCCACCGACAGCACCGTGACCCTGGTCGCCGCCAGCACCATGATTCAGATCTGGAATTACGGCGATCACGAGCAGCTCCTGCGTTCGATCGGCGACGCCCTTTCCTTTCTCGGTTCCATCGCGATCCTGGGACAGACGCCGGGTGCCGTAGTCTTGGGCGGTGAGCACGCCGAATTGCTGCGCCAAAGCGGCTGGAGCAAGAAACAGATCCGCGATTTCGTCGTCGCGCACACGGGACGAACCATCGCCGATCTAAAAAGAACCGGGCGCATCGATGGAGATATCAGCCCGGAAGACGAGAAAACCCTGCACTACGCCATGGATACACCGGACGATTTGATGCTCATCTGCGCCGGCAGTCCCATCGGCGCCCTATCCATGGTCATGCCCGGCTTCGGTTCGTCGAAAACCGCCGGGCGCAGCCCAATCATCAAAATTCAGGAGGCTTAAAATGTCCTACACGGACCACGTCGTCGACTTCGCCACCGGCATTAAATTCAGCGATTTTCCCGAGCGCGCCAAGCAGCAGGCCCGCATGGGCATGTCCGATGCGGTGGGGTGCGCGCTCGCCGGCTCGCAACAGCCGGCCGGCAAGATCGGCGCCAAATGGGCGCGCGGCTGCCAGAGCGCGCCGACCGCCACCGTTTGGGGCCACGGCTTCAAGGCAGCACCCCACGATGCGGCGCTCGCGAACGGAACCGCCTCGCACGCGCTCGATTACGACGACGTGATCTGGAGCCTCGCCGGCCACCCGAGCGTGGTGCTGAACTCCGCCCTGTTCGCCCTCGGTGAAGCGACCGGCGCTTCGGGTGAAGACGTGCTGCTGTGCTTCATGATCGGCGTTGAGATCATGGCCAAGTTCGGCGTCACCACGCAGCCCCTGCATTCCATGGAAGCCGGCTGGCACCCGACCAGCTCCATCGGCACCTTGGGCGCGACGGCGGCGTGTGCGCGCATGCTGGGGCTTTCGAAAGAAGCGACGACGCATGCGCTCGGCATGGCGGTCTCCATGTCGAGCGGCAACGTCGGCAACTTCGGCACCATGACCAAGCCGTTCCATGCCGGCATGGCGGCGCGCAACGGCATCGAGGCGGCGCAGTGGGCCTCGTTGGGATTCACCGCGACCAAAACGCCGTTCGACGGCAAGCGCAGTTTCCATAACGTCTATTCGCGCGGCCTGCCCGCCAAGATGGATGCCTTGAAGGATCTCGGCAAAACCTTCGAGTTGGACATCACCGGCATCCTGATTAAACCCTACCCGTGCGGCGTCGCCTCGCACCCGGCCATCGACGCGGCGATCGAACTGCATAAGAAAGGCGTGCGCGCCGACGACATCGAGACCATCCGGGTCGGCGTCACCAAGTATACCTATGACAAATTGTCATACTCCGATGTCGGGGATGAATTGCAGGGCAAGTTCTCGATGTCCTACCCGGTCGCGCGCGGCCTGATCGACGGTTACGTGCGGCTTTCCAACTTCAGCGCCGAAGATATTAATAATCCTAAAGTGCAGGGACTCATCAAGCGCACCGAGATGTTCGAGGACGCGGATATCGAGAAGGAATGGAGAATGGGCACCAACCGGCCGTGCCGGCTGATCGTGACGCTCAAGGACGGTAAAAAATACGAGAAACTCGTGAAAATCTCCCGGGGCGATCCCGCCGCCCCCTTGAGCCGGGAGGAATTGCAGGATAAGTTCCGGGACTGCGCTCAACTGTGCCTCGACGGGCCGGCCATCGACAAGACCATCGAAACCCTCGAGTCCGTCGACAAACTCGAAAAAATATCCGACCTCACCGCCCTATTGGCTGGCAAAGGAGGCCGCTGACGTATTAATATTAGACAATACTGAAATAAGGGAGATACCGGAACGTGGCAAACAAACCCCAAAACCTCACCCATAAGATCATCGCCTCCCATCTGGTCGGCGGCACCATGACGCCGGGCGAGGAAATCCAGATCACGGTCGAACAGCTTCTGATGCAGGACGCCCTGAGCCCGCTGACCATGCTCGCCTTGGAGGCCATGGACGTGGACCGCATCAAGATCGAAATGGCGTGCCAGTACGTGGATCACAATCTGTTTCAGGCCGACTTCCGCAATCCCGACGACCATCTGTTCCTGCGCTCGTGCTGCCAGAAGTGGGGCATGCACTACAGCGGGCCCGGCAACGGCATCTCGCACCCGACCCATCAGGAACGCTTCGGCGTGCCGGGCAAGGTCCTGGTCGGCACCGACAGCCACACCCCGGCCACCGGCGCCATCGGCATGCTGTGCATCGGCGTCGGCAGCGTCGAGGGCGCCTCCATTCTGGCGGGCGAACCGCTGAGCATCCGCATGCCCGAAGTCATGGGCGTGAAGCTGACCGGCGAACTGCCCGATTGGGTCAGCGCCAAGGACGTCATCCTTGAAATGCTCCGCCGCCATACCGTCAAGGGCGGCCTCGGCAAGACCATCGAATACTACGGCCCCGGCCTGAAGTGCCTATCGGCGATGGACCGCCACGTCATCGCCAACATGGGCACCGAGCTCGGCGCCACCGCCACCCTGTTCCCGGCCGACGGGGAAGTCCGCCGTTTCCTGAAGCAAAACAACCGCGAGCACGATTACGTCGAGCTGCTCCCCGACGAGGGCTGCACGTACGAACACCACGACGAGATCGATCTGTCGACTCTCGTGCCGCTGATCGCGCAACCGTCGAGCCCGGACAAGGTGGTGCCGGTGCGCGACATCGCCGGCGCGCCCGTCTATCAGTCCTACGTCGGTTCGTCGGCCAATCCCGGCTACCGCGATTTCGTGATCACCTCGCTCATGGTCAAGGACCGCCGCGCCGTCAACGGCGTGTCGTTCGACGTCAACCCCTCGACCCGCTCGGTGCTGACCAACCTGACCGCGAACGGCTATCTCACCTCGATCATCGAATCCGGCGCGCGCATCCATCAAACCGGCTGCAACGGCTGCAACGGCATGGGCCAGGCGCCGGCCACCGGCAAGAATTCGCTCCGCACCACGCCGCGCAACTTCCCGGGGCGCTCCGGCACCAAGGACGACCGGGTGTTCCTGTGCAGCCCGGAAACCGCGACGGCGGCCGCGCTCACCGGCGTGATCACGGACCCGCGCGATCTCGGCATGCCCTATCCGAAATTCGAAGAGCCCGAAAAGTGGATCTATCTGAAAGACATCATCGAGGAACCCCTGCCGCTTGAGGAGGCCTTGAAGGTCGAGTTGGTCAAGGGGCCGAACATCGCCTCGCTGCCGATCATCGAGCCGATGGCCGATACACTCGAAACGCCGGTGTTTTTGAAGATGGACGACAACGTCTCGACCGACACCATCAGCCCGGCCGGAGCGAAAGGGCTGCCGTATCGTTCCAACGTGCAGAAGATCGCACAGTTCTCGTTCGATGCCCTGGACGAAAATTATTACTCGCATTCCCTGGCCGAAGCCGGGAAAGGCAATTTCCATTCCCTGATCGCCGGACATAACTACGGCCAGGGATCGAGCCGCGAGCACGCGGCGCTGGCGCCGCAATATCTCGGTCTGCGCCTGGCGTTGACCAAGAGCTACGCCCGTCTGCACTGGCAGAATCTGATCAATGCGTCCATCCTGCCGCTCACGTTCGCGAACGAAGCGGATTACGACAAGCTCGAACAAGGCGACGTGCTGACGGTCGATAACATCCGCAAAGCCGTTCAGAACGGCGATGAGGATTTCACCGTGCGCGTGAAAAACAAGAATATCGAGATCCCGGCAAAACTGAACGCCTCGCCCCGCCAGCGCGAGATCATGCTGGTCGGCGGCTTCGCCAATTGGGTGAAGGCGAAAAAGGAAGGCACGCTCGAAAAGCTGGCCGCGGCTTAACGGTACAACTTGGTGGCGCATACGTGCGTTCGGCCTTTTGGTTTTGTCTGGTTTCATGCCTGGGAACGCCGGTTTCGGTCTTCGCGCAGGATTTCGTGTTCGCGCCCAAACTCGAAGGCGAACTGGTCGTCGAAATCCAAAACGACCGTTTCTTCAAATCCGCCGCCTCGGGCAACAAGATCAACGATTTGTTCACGACGACGGAACCGTTGCTCAAGTTCAGTCTCACGCCGTGCCTGTCGGTGACCGCGCACGGCGTGCTCGAGCCGGTCAAGGATCCGAAACCGGGCGACGACCGGGCGTTCAACGCGCACGGGCTTTTCATGGAAAATTTGTATGCCGCCCTACACCGGCCCAGCTTCTCCATCAAGGTCGGCAAGTTTACCCCGAACTTCGGCAAGGCCTGGGACGTCGCTCCCGGCATCTGCGGCACCCATGCGCAAGGCTTTCAAAATGACTGGGATATCGACGCCGGTATCTACGGCACGGATTTCACCGAAGATTACGAATTCACCGAGCGCGTCGGCATCGAACTGGGCTGGGTCCATAACAGCGCAACCTTCGGCGATCACCGCATCACCGCCAGCAGCTATTTCCAGGACCGCTCGTTCCTGAGCCAATCGCTATTCGCCAACCGCGGCCAAACCCGGGCCTCGACAGGCAAGCCGGGCAATACGGCCGATCTCAGCTCTTTCGCTCTCGCCCTCGACGGCTCGTTCCGGCAACGGCCCGAATTCCGTTACCACCTCGGCTATACGGACATGGCCAAGGGCGAAGGCAACACGTCGCGTCAACGAGGCTATCTGGCGACCCTCAAATACAACGCGGCCGCGGGGCCCTTGAAGCTGTTCCCGATGTTCGAATACGCCTACTTCGACGGCTGGGACGGCACCGACAATCAAACCCGTTCATATATCACCGGCATGCTCCGAACCGTATGGAAAGAGTGGAGCCTCGTTTTATCCTACACGGACCGCACGACCGACCCGGCCGGCGGCGAGGATATCGGGGACAACCTGTTTCAGGCGAGCGTCGGCTACGATTTCGGCTGCAAGGTATTCGCCAAGAACGGTTGCCTGCATGCCGAGGCCGGCTACCGCTACGCCGAAGAGGAGTCGATCAAAAGCCATGCCGTCGGCATCCTTTTGGTCTACTCCTTCAGCTTCGAACGCGACTTCAAAAAGTAAAAAGTCTCTACTGACCGCTGCTGGCGATCAGGCCGAACAGGTTGCGCTTGCGGATGTTGCGGCGCATCAGCTCGACGTCGATGATCTGATCGTCGTCGATATCGAGGTTCACGCCGTTACCCAGCGTCGAGATGTACCATCCCTGCGCCTTGCCGTCCTTGGCTTGGAAAATGACGTCCTTGATGTCGTAATGGGCGGCGATGTTCATCAGAAGGTCTTCCTTGTTGCTGTCGACGCCTTCGGTGATGCCTTCGCCCTGATACAGAACCTTCCAGGCGCCCGCCTTGAAGAACGCATCGGTCTGCTTGTAGATATAGGCCTGCGAATTGGTCCAGCTGTCCTTGCCCTTCTGGCCGGCTTCGCCGATCACCGTCAGCCCGGCGTCCTTCGCCATCTTGATCAGGTTGCATTTGTCATCCAAGGACATGGACACCTGCGCGCTCGATACCTCGACGCCGTCCGAGCCGAGCCGCTTCACTTCGGCATAGAACTCCTTGGAAACGCCCTGCAGCATGGCCGC
>JAVJPD010000306.1:0-7907 GCA_040216475.1 Rhodospirillales bacterium | reverse complement strand
ATCGGCAACCCGTTCGGTCTCGGCAGCACGGTGACGGCGGGCATCTTGTCCGCGCGCGGGCGCAATATCAACGCGGGGCCGTACGACGACTTCCTGCAAACCGACGCCTCCATCAACCGGGGCAACTCGGGCGGCCCGATGTTCAACCTCGACGGCGGCGTGATCGGCATCAATACCGCGATCTTTTCGCCGTCGGGCGGCAGTGTCGGCATCGGCTTCGCGATTCCGAGCGCGGTTGCCGAACCGGTCATCCGGCAGCTGATCAAGCACGGTAAGGTCGACCGCGGCTGGCTCGGCGTTCACATCCAGGCGGTGACGCCCGAGATCGCCGAGACCCTGGGGCTCAAGGAGCCCAAGGGGGCCCTGGTCGCGAGCGTGATCAAGGGCGGCCCGGCGGAAAAGGCGAAGATCAAGGCCGGCGACGTCATTCTCAAATTCGGCAAGCGCGAGGTCGGCAAGATGCGCCATTTGCCGCGCATCGTCGCCGAAACGCCGGTCGGCCAGACCGTCGACGCCGAGATCTGGCGCGACAAGAAGCTCATCATCCGCAAGGTGACGGTCGCTAAGCTCGAGGATCAGGAAGAGAAGATGATGTCTTCCGACGAGCCGAAGAAGGGCAAGGGCACCAAGCAGGTCAAGGCACTCGGCCTAACGCTTTCGCCGATTACCCCTGCACTGCGCAAGAAGTACAACCTGACCGACAAGGCCAAGGGCGTCATCGTGATCGAGGTCGAAAAGGACAGCGCGGCGGCCGAAAAGGGCATCCGCGCCGGCGATCTCATCGACGAGGTCAACCAGGAAGAAGTGTCCTCGCCGGGCGACGTCGAGGCGCAGGTCGAGAAAGTGCTCAAGGCCGGCAAGAAAGTCGTCTTGGTGCGCGTCGAAGGGCAAAACGGCGGCCGTTTCCTCGGGCTTCGGATCGAGAGCAAGAAGGGCTGATCCCGTTTTCGGCGCCTGCTTCCGGCCATGACTGAGAAGCGTTCCGTTCTGATCGTTGCCGGCCCGACGGCCGGCGGCAAGTCCGCCTTCGCCATGGCCGCGGCGGATGCGTTCGCCGGCACCGTCATTAACGCCGACAGCATGCAGGTCTACAAGGAGCTGCGCCTGCTGACGGCGCGCCCCTCGCCTGAGGACGAAGCGCGAATTCCCCATAGACTTTACGGCGTACTGCCGGCGGTCGAGCCCTGTTCGGTCGGCCGCTGGCTCGATCTGGCGGTTCGCGAGATCGAGGACGCCCTCGCCGCAAGCCGCCTGCCGGTGATCGCCGGCGGCACCGGGCTCTATCTCAAGGCGTTGCTCGAAGGCTTGAGTTTTATCCCGCCGGTTTCCGGCGCGGTGCGTGCGGAGGTCACGGCGCTGCACGAGCGCCTCGGCGGCGAAGCGTTTCGCGCCGAACTCGCGGCGCTCGATCCGGTGAGCGCGGCGAAAATCGCCGCCGGCGATACCCAGCGCCTGATCCGGGCCTTCGAGGTCGTCCGCGCGAGCGGCAAGACGCTTGCCGATTGGCAGGCCGAGGCCGTGGGCTCGCCCTTGGCCGGGATCGCCCGTCCCGTGGTGGTGTTGATGGCGCCGCCGCGCGAAACCCTTTATGCCGCCGTCGAGGCGCGCTTCGATGCGATGATCGAAGCTGGCGCCTTGGAGGAAGTGCGGGCCCTGGCCGCGCTGGCGTTGCCCGCCGGCGTGCCCGCCATGAAGGCCGTCGGAGTCCCCGAGCTGCTCGCCCACGTCGCGGGAAAAGCCCCTTTGGATCAATCGGTTAAGATGGCCAAGCAGGCGACCCGCAACTTCGCCAAACGCCAGCTCACCTGGTTTCGTAATCAATTAGAACAAAATCACACCATTTCTGAGCAATTTTCGGAAAGTGTTTTTGAAAAAAACTTTCCATTT
Organism: Rhodospirillales bacterium; assembly: GCA_040216475.1. Taxonomy (GTDB): domain Bacteria; phylum Pseudomonadota; class Alphaproteobacteria; order Rhodospirillales; family CALINB01; genus CALINB01. The sequence continues at coordinate 6,020 of JAVJPD010000306.1, read as the reverse complement.
ATTCGCGATTTATTGTTGACCCCATCCCGTTGAGCGACTAGGTTGCCGCCTTTCCGGGCTGATTTTCCCGGATTTTCGTGTTTTTCCTGGGAAATCGCCGGTTATCGACGTGGGCGATGAGCCCCGGGATAAGGAGTTGAGTCATGGCCGGCAACCGAGCAAGCAGCCGAATGACGGGGGCGCAAATTCTGCTGAAGGCGCTCGCGGATCAGGGCGTGGATGTTTTGTTCGGGTATCCGGGCGGCGCCGTCCTGCCGATCTACGACGAGTTGTTCAAGCAGAACGCGATTCGCCACATTCTGGTGCGCCAGGAAGGCGGCGCGGTTCATGCCGCCGAGGGTTATGCGCGCTCGACCGGCAAGGTCGGCGTCGTGCTCGTGACGTCGGGTCCCGGCGCGACCAATTCGGTGACCGGGCTTACGGATGCCTACATGGACAGCATCCCGGTGATTTGCCTGACGGGTCAGGTGCCGACGCACCTGATCGGCAATGACGCCTTCCAGGAAGCCGATACCATGGGCATCACGCGCCCGTGCACCAAGCACAATTATCTCGTCAAGGACGTCAACGCGCTGGCGCAGACCGTCCAGGAAGCCTTTTACGTCGCCAAAAGCGGCCGTCCCGGCCCGGTCGTGATCGACCTGCCGAAGGACATGCTGATGGCGCTCGCCCAATACGCGCCGCCGGCGAAGATGCGGCACCGCAGCTACCGTCCGCAAATCAAGGGCGACAAGGTGTCGATCCGCGACGCCGTGGAGTTGATGGCGTCGGCCAAGCGCCCGGTCTTTTATTGCGGCGGCGGCGTGATCAATTCCGGCCCCGTTGCATCGCGCCGGCTGACCCAACTGGTGCGCGATACCGGATTTCCGGTCACGCTCACGCTGATGGGCCTCGGCGCCTATCCGGCGTCCGACGAGCAATATCTCGGCATGCTCGGGATGCATGGTACCTACGAGGCCAATCTCGCGATGCACGGTTGCGATGTGATGATCTGCGTCGGGGCGCGCTTCGACGACCGCATCACCGGCAGGATTTCCGCGTTCGCACCGAACGCGAAGAAAATTCACATCGATATCGATCCGTCCTCGATCAACAAGAACGTCGAGGTCGATATCGGCATCGTCGGCGACTGCGCCTCCGTTCTGGGCGAAATCCGCAAGCTCTGGAACGAGACGCGCAAGAAACCGGCGAAGAAGGATCTCGCCCAGTGGTGGGAACAGATCGCCATCTGGCGCGCGCGCGATTGTCTGCGCTATCGCCAGTCCGGCGATGTGATCAAGCCGCAATACGCGATCGAACGGCTGTACGAGGCGACCAAGAGCCGCAAGGACGTCTTCATCACCACCGAGGTCGGCCAACATCAGATGTGGGCGGCGCAATACTTCCGGTTCGAGAAGCCCAACCATTGGATGACCTCGGGCGGACTCGGCACCATGGGCTACGGCTTGCCGGCGGCGATGGGTGCACAGGTCGCGCATCCGGACGCGCTGGTGATCGACATCGCCGGCGAGGCCTCGATTCTGATGAACATTCAGGAAATGTCGACCATCGCGCAGTACCGCCTGCCGGTGAAGGCGTTCATCCTGAACAACGAATACATGGGCATGGTGCGCCAGTGGCAGGAATTGCTGCACGGCGGGCGCTATTCCGAGAGCTACATGGAGTCGCTGCCCGATTTCGTGAAATTGGCCGAGTCCTTCGGCGCCGTCGGTCTGCGCGCCGAGAAGGCCTCCGATCTCGACGGCGTGATCAAGGAAATGATCAAGATCGACCGCCCGGTCCTGGCCGATATCCTGGTCGACAAGACGGAGAACTGCTTCCCCATGATCCCCTCGGGATCGGCCCATAACGAGATGCTTCTGGGGCCCGAGGACGAGGCTGCGAAGCCGATTTCCGAAGAGGGCATGGTCCTCGTATAACCCTCCTTCGGGATACCATCCCGGGGCGGGATGTGTATAATCCCGGCGCCGCGCCGGCCCCGCGTGGGCGGCGGTTTCATTCGAGAAAGGTCAGACGGACGTGAGCGAACCGAACGAACGAAAGCACACCATTGCCGTGCTCGTGGACAACGAGCCGGGCGTGCTCGCGCGCGTCATCGGCCTGTTTTCGGGGCGCGGTTACAACATCGAGAGCTTGACGGTGGCCTCGGTCGACACCGCCGACAACCTGTCGCGAATCAATATCGTGACCTCGGGCACGCCCATGGTGATCGAGCAGATCAAGGCGCAACTGTCGCGCCTGGTGCCGGTTCATGAGGTCAAGGACCTGACCCTCGAAGGGCCGTCGGTCGAGCGCGAATTGGCGTTGGTGAAGGTGAAGGGGCGTGGCGAGAAGCGGGTCGAATCCTTACGCATCGCCGACATCTTCCGTGCCCAGGTCGTCGACAGCGCCAACGATTCGTTCGTGTTCGAGGTGGTCGGCAGTTCCGACAAGCTCAACGCCTTTATCGAACTGATGCAGCCCCTCGGGCTGATCGACGTTTCCCGTACCGGCGTCGTCGCGATTGCGCGCGGCGCCAAGGGAATCCGGAACAGGAAGAAATGACCGGGCCGTAACGAAGATTTTTGACTTATGTAATCAAGGGGAACAAGAGGATGCGCGTTTATTACGATCGGGATGCCGACGTTAATCTGATCAAATCGAAGAAGATTGCCATCGTCGGTTATGGCAGCCAGGGCCATGCTCATGCGTTGAACCTGCGCGATTCCGGCGTCAAGGACGTGCGGGTCGCGTTGCGCGAGGGTTCCGGCAGCATCAAGAAGGCCGAGGGCGAGGGTTTGAAGGTGGTGTCGCCGGCGGAAGCGGCGAAGTGGGCGGACATCGTGATGATCCTCACGCCCGATGAAGGTCATGCCAGGCTCTATAACGACCATCTCAAGGATAACCTCAAGCAAGGTGCCGCGCTCGCGGTCGCGCACGGCTTGAGCATCCATTTCCGCCTGATCGAACCGCGCGCCGATATCGATATTTTCATGATCGCGCCGAAAGGCCCGGGCCACACGGTGCGCTCGGAATACAAGCGCGGCGCGGGCGTGCCGGTGCTGATGGCGGTCGAGCAGGATTCGACCGGCAACGCGCACGACATCGCGATTGCCTATGGTTCTGCCATCGGCGGCGGGCGCGCCGGTATCATCGAGACCACCCTGCGCGAGGAATGCGAAACCGATCTGTTCGGCGAGCAGAGCGTGCTCTGCGGCGGTCTCACCTCGCTGATCATGGCCGGCTACGAAACCCTGACCGAAGCCGGTTACGCCCCCGAGATGGCCTATTTCGAGTGCGTCCACGAGGTGAAGCTGATCGTCGATCTGATCTACGAGGGCGGTATCGCCAATATGCGCTACTCGGTTTCCAATACGGCCGAATACGGCGATTACGTCAGCGGCCCGCGCGTCGTCGATCCGACGGTGAAGGCCCGTATGAAGAAGGTTCTCGATGATATTCAATCGGGCCGCTTCGTGCGCGATTGGATGCTCGAATGCGAGGCCGGCCAGCCGTCGTTCAAGGCGCTGCGCCGTCGCGGGGCCGAGCATGACATCGAGAAAGTGGGCGCCAAGCTCCGGGCCATGATGCCCTGGATCGGCGAAAACGCCCTGGTCGATAAGTCCAAGAACTAAAGCGAGTTCGGCGAAAAAGCCGGTTTTCAGGGCGTTTCGGGGGTGCCATTTCCCGGAACGCCTTTATTTCGCCCGAATTTTCTCCTTAAATAATTGTCTATCGGCGGCCGGGTGATTATATATGCCGCAGATATCGGCCCCGAACGGCCGGGCGGGTAAGCCGGCGTTAACCATGTCGGCGTATCCTGCCCCCATAGGCAGAGAAGATGACGCACGCAGAGTCGCAATCGATAAAAACGAGCCGCGCCCCCGTCGGGACGCCGGTTCGCGCGCGCGTGCTGCCGTCGGCCGATCTCCTCGCGTTGCTCGCTGGGGACCTTCGACTTATCTGCCCCTGAGCGCCTATCGACCGAAATCGGTGCCGGTTTGCGTTCTGGGGAATGGAGCAAGTTCTTAGGTTCAGCCGATTTTAGGAAAGATAGGTCCCATGAGCACATCAGTGAGCGATAACGAACCCGACCGAGTCATTATTTTCGATACCACCTTGCGCGACGGCGAGCAGTCGCCGGGCGCATCCATGAATCTCGACGAGAAACTCCGCGTCGCGGAAGTGCTCGAGGCCATGGGCGTGGACGTCATCGAAGCGGGCTTTCCGATCGCGTCCGACGCCGATTTAGAGGCAGTCAACGAGATCGCCAAGATCGCGAAGAACGCCGTCGTGTGTGGCTTGGCGCGTGCCAAGGCGATGGATATCGACCGCGCCGCCGAAGCCTTGAAGCCGGCGAAGCGCGGTCGCATCCACACGTTTATTTCGACCAGCCCGCTGCATATGAAGCACAAACTCCAAATGGAGCCCGATGCGGTGCATGCGGCCGTGATCGAAAGCGTGTCCTACGCTCGCAAGTTCATCGACGACGTCGAATGGTCGCCCGAGGACGGTTCGCGCACGGAGCACGATTTTCTTTGCCGCTGCGTCGAAAGCGCGATCAAGGCCGGCGCGACGACGATCAACATTCCCGATACGGTCGGTTATGCCGTTCCCGAGGAATTCGGCGCCCTGATCGCGATGCTCAAGAACCGGGTGCCGAACATCGACAAGGCGGTGATCTCGGTGCATTGCCATAACGATCTCGGCTTGGCGGTGGCGAATTCCTTGGCGGCCGTCCGGGCAGGGGCGCGCCAGGTCGAGTGTACGATCAACGGCATCGGCGAGCGCGCGGGCAATGCGGCGATGGAAGAGATCGTCATGGCGCTGCGCACGCGCCAGGATTCCATGCCGTTCGTGACCGGCGTCGACACGACCTTCATCACCAAGGCGTCGCGCCTGGTTTCCGCGATCACCGGTTTCACCGTGCAGCCGAACAAGGCGATCGTCGGCACCAACGCGTTCGCGCACGAATCGGGCATTCACCAGGACGGTATGCTCAAGAACGCCCAGACCTACGAGATCATGACGCCCGAGTCGGTCGGCCTCAGCAAGTCCAAGCTGGTGCTGGGCAAGCACTCGGGCCGGCATGCCTTCAAGCAGAAGCTGGCCGAATTGGGCTACACATTGGGCGACAACGCGCTCGAGGACGCCTTCAAGCGCTTCAAGGACTTGGCGGACAAGAAAAAGGACGTGTTCGACGAGGATCTGATCGCCCTGATCGGCGAGGAGATTCGGGTCAACGACCGGATCAAGCTGGTGTCGCTCGAGTTGCTGTGCGGAACCGTCCATCGTCCGCCCAAGGCCGATTTGGCCATCGAGATCGACGGCGTCGAGATGTCCTGCCGGGCGACCGGCGACGGCCCGGTCGATTCGGCCTTCAACGCCATCAAGGAGCTTTTCCCCCACGGCGCGCGCTTGCAGTTGTACCAGGTGCATGCCGTGACCCAGGGAACCGACGCGCAAGCCGAGGTGACCGTGCGGCTCGAGGAAGACGGTAAAACCGTGAACGGGCAAGGCGCCGATACCGATACCATGGTGGCATCGGTCAAGGCGTACTTGAACGCTCTCAACAAGCTTTTGGTAAAGCGGGAAAAATCCGCTCCGGAGGCGCTTTCGGCCTAGCGTCCGAGTGTTTATCTCTATTATAAAGAATGCAAAGGTGCCGGGGCAGGCTGCTCCGGCACCGAGCGAATCGCGGGGCGGGCCCCTGCCCGGTCGTGCCGATCCCGGCGATGCCCCGTTAAAAAACGACCTGAGACTGTGTGAGGCTCGATGTTTTCCAAACTGTTTGGTTTTCTCTCCGCGGACATGGCAATCGATCTCGGGACGGCGAATACGCTCGTCTACGTGAAAGGGCGGGGCATCGTCCTGAACGAGCCATCGGTCGTCGCCATTGTCGAGGTTAAGGGCAAAAAGCAGGTTTTGGCGGTCGGCGACGAGGCCAAGCAGATGCTGGGCCGGACACCGGGCAACATCACCGCGATCCGGCCTCTCCGCGACGGTGTGATCGCCGACTTTGAAGTCGCCGAGGAAATGAT
>JAVJPD010000305.1:0-2977 GCA_040216475.1 Rhodospirillales bacterium | reverse complement strand
CCAAGTTACTTGCCGCCCTTAAAGATTTAAAAGACATGCACCGTAACCCAGTTATTCATCCAGATGAAACCTTAGAAACCGTTGATGAGGCCATCGCGTTAATGGGTGGCATACATACAACAACGGTATATATGCTTAAGGCAATACCATTGCCTACTGTGAATCAGACGCCTTAGGTCGAAAAATTTTATTTAGAGTTCCCTCAAAATTCTCGCCAGTCTCATCAGATTCGAGCGACCGAGCGGTCTCTATAAACCGCTCGGATTGCTCTTTCTGACTAAGCTTTTCGCCTTTTTTTCCGCTTGGCTTTTGGCTTGTATTTTGAGGGTCGCCAGGTGCCATGGGGCTTCTCACCTTCTAAGAGTTGTTTCGTAGGTCAGACGCTTGCCGACGATGCCGTCCAAGATGTAATCGGCGCGTTGTTCGTCGGTTACTTCCAAGCCTACCCGCTTATTGTACCGGAAATCAAACTCCGCAAGATAGCGGTGCAAATGTTTTTCGGCACAATGTTGATAGGTTCCCTTCATGCCCCGTTTGAAAACCGAAAAATAGTTTTCAATGGTGTTGGAATGAACCGGACCGCGCGCATACTCATTTTTTGAGTGAGTAGTAAAATCGTGATCCTTAAAGTGATCCTTCATGCCGTGATAGAGGCGGCTTTCATCGGTGTAGAGAATGCTTTCCTTGTCCACGTTCTTGGTGACGAGATCGGCCACGTTGACCTTGGTAGCTTGAGCAATATGGAAGGTGCGTACCTGACCGCCACGCTCGACCAAGCCCAGGACGGCACGTTTCATCGAAAGACCGCCCTTTTTCTTGTAAGGCCGGCCTCTACGTTGCTCTGAAATCTTCCGCTCCTCGCGGTTACCGTAATAGGTTTCGTCGGCCTCGACGATCTGGCCTTCGCCGCCGAGGGGAGACAGGTCGCCGCTACGCATGGCCTCGCGAATACGATGGGACATAAACCACGCGGTTTTCAGGGTCACGCCCAGGGTCCGATGAAGCTGGTTCGCGGATATGCCTTTCTTCGAGGCTGCCATGAGGAAAATAGCCTGCAGCCACAGATGCATTTTCACGTGGCTTTGCTCGAAGATGGTCCCGATCTTGACCGTAAACGGCTTGCGGCACTGGTAGCACTTGTGGGCGCCGATTCGGGTGCTTTTCCCGTTCATCTTGCTAATGCGGTCAGTACCGCCGCAATGGGGGCAGATGGGGCCGTCAGGCCAAATCCGGGCCTCTACAAAGGCATAAGCGGCGGATTCATCGTGAAAATAGGGCTTCGATAGATACGACATGGCAAGTTTCCTTTCTGATAAGGAGAATATGCCATAAATCTTGGGGTACGTAAAGTATAATATTGGGGATAAATACCTACTACGCCGAGGGTAAAATATAAAAACCCCGGTTTGACCCGCGAGGGGAACGGCCTATATAAGGGGGCATAAAACCAGTCTTATTAAGGCTCTATTTTCTCAATTTCGAATGAAGGTGGTTTGGCATGAATGTGCCTTTGATGCCGAAGGCTACAGCCGTTTGGCTCGTAGAGAACACGACGTTGACGTTCGAGCAGATCGCCGATTTCTGCGGCCTGCACGCGCTTGAGGTCCAGGCGATCGCGGACGGCGAGGTGGCAATCGGCATGCAGGGCATGGACCCGGTCACCAACGGTGAGTTGAGCCAGGAGGAAATCGACCGCTGCAGCGCCAATCCGCGCGCCAAGCTGAAAATCCTGAAACCCGTGAATCCCGCACCGAAGGCCCGCACCAAGGGCGCCCGCTATACGCCGGTTTCGAAACGTCAGGACCGGCCCGACGCCATCGCCTGGCTGCTGAAAAACTACCCCGAACTGTCGGACGGCCAGATCGCCAAGTTGCTCGGCACGACCAAGAACACCATCAATGCGATCCGCGAGCGGACTCATTGGAACATGCCGAACATCAAACCGCAGAATCCGGTCGGCTTAGGGCTCTGTTCGGGAGAGGAATTCGAGCGCATCATCAAGGTAGCGCGGCGGCGTGCCGAAAACGCCGCCAAGCGCGCAGCGAAGGAAAAGGCCCAGCAGGACGCCATGGCGCAAAGCCCCGCGCCCGAGACAGCGCCGGCATCGCCGTTCGAACCCCAGGACGAAACGTCGGACGCCACCGTAACCACGGATCAGACCCCGCCGGAACAGCCCAAAGACACGGCCGGCTTCTAGATCGGATCACGATTTAGAACGGATCGCTTGATTTACGACGCGGCTTAATCCAGCCACGCCGCGACGTATGCGCGTTTTCGCGTCTTCCTGACATTAAAAACCGGCCCAATCGTATGAAAGGGCCGGGATGCTATCTTTACTGTCGGGTTAATTCCGCAATTTCGTCTTTAATTCTAAGTTTTTGCTTTTTTACGGCTCCAATTTTGACATCGTCAGGATTTGTACGGGATTCGAGTTGTTCAAGTGCTTGTTCGAGAGCTTGGTGTTTTTCTCTTAAGGCCTCAATCTTCTGTACGACGCCCATGTATGCTTCCCCTTGTTCCTGATTCCCACGAACATAAAGAACCCGGAAATGGTAACGCTTGCGAAGGGAAAAATCCATGGGCGGCTTTTCCTATTAAAACTCCAATATTTTCAACGGCTACTCACCGGTCGCCCAAACATATCCCCAATCCGCGCGCGGTATTCGCCAGTGTCCCCTCAATATCGACGCGTGCCGTGCCGTGCGTGGCCTCATCGAGGGCAACGTCCGTCACCTCGCGGTTGCGCCAAGAGACCATACGATCCGTCTTGTCCCGCGCCATGAGATCGACCGCATGAACGCCGAAGGCGGACGCGAGAATCCGGTCGTAACTGTTCGGAATACCGCCGCGCTGCACGTGCCCGAGCACCGTGACCCGGGTTTCCGCCCCGGTCGCCGCTGCGATCCTTTCGCCGAGCACATGCCCGACGCCGCCGTAACGGACACCGCCGGCTTGAGTCTTTTCGAACACAGCCTCG
>JAVJPD010000304.1:0-1014 GCA_040216475.1 Rhodospirillales bacterium | reverse complement strand
GACGACGCCGACGTCGATCTTTTCGATATCGTCCAAGCCGACGTGTTCTTCCTCACGGACGCGTTTCGCGGCATCGATGCCGGTGTGGGCGGAAACGCAGCAGGGGTAGGGTTTGATCACCACGGCTCGGGTAACCAGTTCGTAGTCCTTGCCGAGTTCCTCGATCGGGCTCATGTCGCAGGGCAGGCCGCGCGAAAAGACGTCCTGGAATTTGATCGGCCCATCGAAAGGATGCGGCACCGAGGTGAAGCCGAGTTGCGCCCATTGCGCCGCTTGCACGCCGTTGCGCGCGGCGAGGCCGGCGTGGAACGGTTTCGTCATGGTGCCGAAATTGCTGACGTTGCCGCTGGTCATCGAATACACGATGCCGAGAGCATAAGCGGTCTGTTCGGGCGTGAGGCCGAGTAGGCGGCAGCACGCCGCGCAGGCGCCGAAACTGCCGATGGTGCCGGTCGCGTGCCAGCGCGCCTCGAGAGAGTGCAGCGGTTGGGTCGTGCGTCCGATTTTGGCCATGACCTCGAAACCGACCGCGTATCCGAGAAGAACATCCCGGCCCGAGGCGCCGGTCAGTTCGCCGAGAGCGATCAGCGACGGGACGAGAGACACGCTCGGATGGCCGACCAGGCCCCAGGTCACGTCGTCGTAATCGAGGGCATGGGCGGCGGTGCCGTTGATAAGGGCGGCATCGCCGGCGGCCGTTTTGAAGCCGTGTCCCCAAACCGTCGATTGCGGCGCGCCCGCACACGATTTCGCCCATTGCGCGCCGATTAGACCGGCCGGTTCGATGGTGCCCGCGAGGGTGACGCCGATACAGTCGAAAATCGCTTCACGGGCGACTTTGAGCGCCTGTTCCGGAATGTCTTCGAAACGGGTGTCGAGGGTGAAGTCGACGATGCGGTCGGTGTATTTCGTATCGGTTGCGGTCATGGCCCGTACCTCTTGTTGATCGTGGGGTATCGCTTTGGCGGCAAAATTCAAATTTCATTAATTAAATATACTATAGTATATTTAATT
>JAVJPD010000303.1:0-1305 GCA_040216475.1 Rhodospirillales bacterium | reverse complement strand
ACGTGATCCTGACCGGCACGCCGTCGGGCGTCGCCAAGGGCCGCGAACCGGACATGTCGTGGTACCTGAAACCCGGCGATAAACTGACGTCGGAGGTCGAGAAGATCGGCTCGATGACCCAGGAGATCGTCGCCGACAAGGTCAAGAAAACCAGTTGGACGTGGTAAGCTTGTGAGCGACGATCGAACTTTTCGCATCGACACCCACGCCCACATCGTCACGCCCGGCTTCGACATGATCCCGGAACGGCGGCATACGCCGGAACCGGCGCTGCTCGAAACGTTTTTGCGTTTCCATGATGAGACCGGCATCACGCACGGGGTTCTGATCCAGCCGAGCGTCTACGGTACAGACAATTCGTGCATGTGCGAAGCCATCGAACAGTCCAACGGGCGGCTGCACGGCATCGCCGTGGTCGATCCGTCCTTCAGCGACGCACAGCTAGATGAGCTTGAAAGCCGCAAGATCTTCGGGGTGCGCTTCAGCCTGTTCGACATGAAGGCCGACGTTTTAGCCGAGCCGACCTGGAAGAAGCTGATCGAACGGTTGGCGGCGCGCGACTGGATCATCGAGGGCCTGCTCAAGAGCCCGGATACGGTCCCGTTCCTCGAAGCCGTCGCGCCCACGGGCGCGCGCCTGGTGATCGATCACTTCGGCGTGCCGGACATGGAGCTCGGCGTGAACGATCCGCATTTCAAGGCGGTGTTGACATACGCGGAAAAAGGCAACGTCTGGGCCAAGCTGTCGGGGCCGTACCGCAGCGGCGGCGGCGAAGCCGCGATGCCGCTGGCGCGCGCGTTCATCGACAATCTCGGCCCCGAGCGCCTGCTTTGGGGCAGCGATTGGCCGTGGACCCGCTTCCAGGGCGCGGGCTTCACCTACAAAATGACGCTGGATTGGCTGTCGCTATGGGAGCCGGACGAAAAGGTCCGCGCGCAAATCCTTGGGCCAACGGCTGCTTCGTTCTACGGGTTCGTTTAAAAGAAAACCATCCCCGAACACGTCATCGCCCGGCGGCAGCCCGGGCGATCCAGTCTGTCGTTTAACTGGATGCCCCGCGTGAAAGCGGGGCATGACGATGCAAACCGATAGGGATTCAATCCATCTGATCGTTGAGTTCCGCACCCAGCGCGGAGACGTCGGGCAGGTCGGCGAAGGTTTCGAGGAGCCCGAAAATCCGCTCGACTTTTTCGCTTGAATAGCGTTTCGCCAATTCGTCCTTGAAACGGCCGACGTGATCGGCGCGGGTAAAGGGCCGCGACGGGCTGCCCTTGGGCGCGGGAACGTAAATCTTATGTTCCGGCC
>JAVJPD010000302.1:0-2133 GCA_040216475.1 Rhodospirillales bacterium | reverse complement strand
TGCCAGAGATGGCGGATGATCCCGAACAGGATTCCGAGATACAGGAGAACGCCGACGGCGCCGAGTTCCAGCCAGATCTGCAGCGGAATGTTGTGAGGATGCAGCGGCAAGCGTATTTCGTGGATCGAGAGGTGGTCGGTTTGGCGCGCCTGGAGCGCCTCATAGCGTTGTTGCTCGGCGCGGCCGATTTCACGCGCCGCGCCGAGGCCCTGTCCGAAGGCAGGCTTCTCGGCGATTTTCCCGGCAACGAACTGCCAAATGCTCAAGCGATGCTCGCGGCTTTCGGGTACCTTGATGCCGATTTCCGTCAAGGCCCCGATATTGAGAACGTTGAGGAACAACCACGGTCCGCTTAGGATTCCTAAAGCCAGGACCGCGGCGAGAACGGCGAGGGCAATGCGCCGGGCGTAAAGGATGCCGAAAAAGAAAATTGTTCCGGCCATCACGGCGATGAAGGCCGCGTCGACGGGCAGCAGGTAGGCGGCAGCGGCGGCGCCGATCAACAACATCGCCGGAATCAATAACGTACGAAACCGTGTCTGAGCGAGCACCAAGGCGGGCCAGAGGATCACGGCCAGGATCGTCGTACCCCGCCCCACGGTATTCATGATAATCGATTCCGGCTTATCGAGAAGCTTCAGGACGATGCCGCCGGTTACGGCCTCGGCAATGAATAACCCGATCATGGCCATCGTGCCGAGAATCAGAATTTTTTGCGCGGTTCGGGCCCGGCCGGGCTCGAGTTGCATGACGGCGGTTACGAAAACGAAGCCGACGAAATTCAGGGCAATCAAGATGAATGCCAACCATGACGCATCGTCGGTGCTGATGCTCCATGACAGGGAAAGGACGATCCAAGACAGGAGAAGAATGAGCGAAACGCCGCTTGCCGATCGCGCGAATTGTTTCAACCCTCCGGCCAAGGCGGCCGTCGCGCCGGCGAGGGCGCCGACGGCCAACAGCGGCACCGTGCCGTTGCTCGCGTAAACGGCGACGGGGGCAAGCATGCCGAGCGCCAGAAACAGAAATAAAGATCGGATGGGCTTCAGCCGGTCGGGCAGCGTGTCTTCTCCGTGCGGGATAGCGGTGTCCGTCACTGGATACCCGTATAGACCGAATCGGTCCACGATAAAAACCGGCGCAGGCCGTCCTCGAGGGAAACCTCGGGGGCATACTCGATTTGCAGGCGCGCTTTGCGGATATCCGGACAGCGGCGGTTGGGCTCGTCGGGGGGATAGCTGTCGGGATACTCCACGACGTCGTAATCGATCTTGCGGGCCAGAACGCCCTCGATGGTTTTCGCCAAATCCAGGACCGAAATCTCGGGCTTCGGATTGCCGATGTTGTAAACCTCGCCCGGCACGCCGTTGAGAAAAACCAACAAGAAGCCGACCATCGCGTCGGTGATGTAGCAGTACGTCCGGGTTTGATTGCCCGAGCCGTAAACATGCAGCGGCTGGCGCGCCTTGATGCGGCTGGCGAAATTCGGCAGCACCCGGTAATCGGCCTCCTGCATGCCGGGACCGTAGACGTTGAACGGACGAATCACGCCGGTGCTGACGCCGTCCATTTCATGATAGATCGAACACAGGGTTTCGCCGACGCGCTTGCTTTCATCGTAACACGCCCGCGAGCCGACGCACGCCACATGGCCGCGGTAGCTTTCCGCCGTCGGCACGTGTTTCGGGTCCGGGTCGCCGTAAATCTCGCTCGAGGAGAAGAACACGAGACGGGCGTCGTGCCGCTTGGCGAGCTCGAGCATGTTTTTCGTGCCGCTGACCGCGACCTCCAACGTTTCGAGGGGGTGCGCCTTGTAGTAGAACGGACTCGCGATTCCGGCCGCGTGAATGATGTAATCGATATTGACGTCGCACGCGTAAGGCTGGATCACGTCGTGTTGGATAAACGTAACATTCGCGATCTCGGGTATTTTCGAGCCGTCCTTGCCGGCCGTGATCAGGTTGTCGAGAACGATGAGCTTGACGGGTTTATCGAGAACGCTTTCGTTCAGTTTCGAAAAAACTTCCGTGAAGTAACGGCCGAGAAAACCACGGCCGCCGGTCAGCAGAATGGTTTTTCCGGACAGTTTTATCGCTGCCTGCCGCAGGCGCGTGACGATTTCATCGATATCCG
>JAVJPD010000301.1:0-5847 GCA_040216475.1 Rhodospirillales bacterium | reverse complement strand
GCCATGAAGCGCACCCGGCGCGATCACGATAAAAAGCGAAGAAAAAAGAAAGATGGCCCCGAAACAGGGGTTCAGACGATGCATCACGGTTCCGTTTGTTGTCGGCGTTGGCGCTGTCTTGTGCGCGTTATCTTAGGCGGTGCTGCCCAAGGTGACTTAACTTAGTTTATAGCGGCCGCGGAATTTTCAAGAAAATTCTCGGCGTTTCCGCGTTTCGGCTTTTAACGGACTGCGGAAAACGAGGTTTCACGATCGGCCTCATGTTGAGGAGCGCAGCGTCTCGAAGCACGAGGCCAATCGTTTCAATCCCTCGCCTCACCCTGAGGAGGCCCGTCCTTCGACCCGCGGGCCTCATCAGGGCGAGGCAAAACTTTTTCCGCAGTCTTTTACGCCCGTTTCCAGGTGGTGGTGCCGGCGGAGTCTTCCAAAACGATGCCTTGCGCCGCCAGCTCGTCGCGGATGCGGTCGGCCTCGGCGAAATCCTTTCTTTTGCGCGCCTGCACGCGTTTTTGAATAAGCGCATCGACGGCGGCCTCGTCGATGCCGGCCGCGCCTTCCGGCTGCCAGCGGAACCAATCCTCGGGATTTTGCTGAAGCAGCCCCAATACGTCTCCGGCGGCCAAAAGCTTTCCCTTGATCGAAGCCTGCACATCGGCATTTTCGAGACAGGCGACGTTCAACTCGCCGCGCAAGGCATGCAGCGTCGCCATCGCGGCGGGCGTGTTCAAATCGTCATAGAGCGGCGCATAGGGCTCATCGGAATCGTTCGGCCTGTCCGGTTCGACGGCCGCGGCGGCACGCAAGGTCGCGTAAAACCCATCGAGCTCGGCCTTGGCTTCCCGCAACGCCGCTTTCGTGAAATCGAGCGGTTGGCGGTAATGAGTCTTCAACAGCAGCAGGCGAATCGCCTCGCCGGGAAATTCCTTCAACAGGTCGCGCACGGTGTAGAAGTTGCCGAGGCTTTTCGACATCTTCTCGCCCTCGACCATCAGATAGCCGTTGTGCATCCAATAGCGCACGAAGGGTTGGCCGTGATGGCCGCAGACGCTTTGCGCGATTTCGTTTTCGTGGTGGGGGAACACCAAGTCCAGGCCGCCGCCGTGAATGTCGAAGGTGACGCCGAGGTACTTCTGGCTCATCGCCGAGCATTCGACGTGCCAGCCGGGCCGCCCGCGCCCCCAAGGAGAGCCCCAGCCGCGAAGATCGTCGCTCGACGGTTTCCACAGGATAAAATCCGCCGGGTCTTTCTTGTAGGACGCGACCTCGACCCGCGCGCCCGCGATCATCTCCTCGCGGTTGCGCCGCGACAGTTTTCCGTAGTCGGGCCAGGACGGCACGTTGAACAGCACGTGGCCGTCGGATTCGTAGGCATATCCCTCCTCGATCAGCGACACGATCAGGGCAATCATCTCCGCGATATGATCGGTCGCGCGCGGCTCGATATCGGGCGGCAGGGTTCCGAGCGCCGCCATGTCCTCGTGAAACGCCTTGGCTGTTTTTGTCGTGATCGTGCGGATATCCTCGCCCGATTTCTTGGCCGCGTCGTTGATCTTGTCGTCGACGTCGGTGATGTTGCGCACGTAGGTGACGTTTTTATAAAGCCGTTTCAGAAGGCGGTAGAGCACGTCGAACACCACGACGGGGCGGGCGTTGCCGATATGCGCGAAGTCGTAGACGGTCGGCCCGCACACGTACATGCCGACCGTATCGGGCTTGGCCGGCTCGAAGACCTCCTGCTTGCGCGTCAGCGTGTTGTAAATCCGAAGCGGCACCGGCGTGTCCTTGGGCTAGTCGCGGATGGCGAAGACGACGCGCACCCGGGCGCGGGCGCTCACCTCGCCGGGCGCGATCGGCACGCTCTCGGCGCGCATCGCCAGCCCGCGCGGCTGCGGCAAAGACGGCCCGCCGATCTCTTCGATGCCGATCGCCTTGCCGAGCTTGACCCCGGCGGAGCCGGCCAACACCCCCGCGGCCCGGCGGGCATCCTGAACGGCGCGGCGGCGGGCCTCGTCGATCAGTTTTTCCTGCTCGGTCACGAAGAATCGAATGCCGGAAAGATCGTTCGCGCCCGCCTTGACCAAGGCATCGAGCAATTTTCCGAAAGATTTAACGTCGCGTACGGTGACGCGGTAACGCAGCGTCGCGCGATAGCCGGTGATCTTGGGCGCCTCCGACGGTTCGCCGCGCGGACGGCGTTCGAACACGGGCATCAGGGAAATCGATCCGGTTTGGATGTCCTTATCCGCGACGCCGTGCTTCCCGGCGGCTTCCATCAAGGCGCGGCCGTTCCCGGATACGTCCGCCATCGCGTCCTGCGCGCTGCGCGCGACCGCCACGGCAGCGGCGTGCAGTTCGGCGGCGTCGGGCACCGCATTGACCTCGCCCCTGCCTTCCACGCGGATCGTGCGTTGTTCGGAGTCGCCGGCCCAAGCCCGATCGCCGATGACGGCCGGCCCCGCCGCCAGGATGAAACAGATCATAAGACGATACATCATCGCGATTACCCCGCTTGTTCTGTCATCATGTTCTTTCGACAGGCGCATCAAGAGGCCCGCAGGCGACGCAACACCCGCTGCCGGCCCATCAGTGGTAACAAAGTCTTCAACTCGGGTCCATGATCGCGCCCCGTCAGGGTGCGGCGCAGCGGCATAAAAAGGTCCTTGCCCTTGCGCCCGGTGTCCTTGCCGAGCGCCTGGGTCCAGGTTTTCCAGGTGTCCCCGTCCCAGGGCTCCGGAGGCAGCAGCGCCGCCGCGCGCGTTATAAAGCCGGCATCGTCGACGGGCGTCTCGATGTCGCCGAAGCAGACCGCGTGCCATTCGCGGATGCCGTTTAAGGTATCGAGATTGGCGCGCACCGACTGCCAGAACCCGTCGTCGATATCCGCGAGCCCCATGCCCGCGAGGCGCTCCTTTACCAAATCGTACGGCATGTCGTGCAGCACCCGGGCGTTCAGGCTTTCGAGCTGATGCGGGTCGAACTTCGGTGTCGCCCGGCCGTAACCGGCGACGTCGAAATCGTCCGCCAGCTCCCGCAGCGAATAGCGGATCGTTTCGGTTTCGCCGCTGCCGAGCTGCGCCAGGAAATTGTCGAGCGCGATTGCCTCGATGCCGGCCTCGCGCATGGACTCCAACGTGATCGAACCGGCCCGCTTGGAAAGCCCCTGCCCGCTCGCGTCGGTCAGCAGGGGCAAATGCGCGAACGCCGGGATGGCTGCGTTCATCGCCTCGAACATCTGCACTTGCACGGCGGTGTTGGCGACGTGATCCTCGCCGCGAATGACGTGGCTGATCGCCATGTCGATATCGTCCACCACCGAGGGCAGCATATAAAGCCAACTGCCGTCCTCGCGGCGCACCACCGGATCGCTCAGGTTCTCGCCCTGAAAGCGCACCGGGCCGCGCGCCATGTCGTCCCAACCGATCTCCTTATGATCGAGCCGGAAGCGCCAATGCGGCTTGCGTCCCTCCGCCTCGAACGCGGCGTGCTCCGCATCCGATACGCTCAAGCCGCTCCGGTCATAGACCGGCGGACGGCCGCGCGCGAGTTGACGTTTGCGTTTGTAGTCGAGTTCTTCCTGGGTTTCGTAACAGGCATACAGCCGCCCGGCGGTGCGGAGCGAATCGAACGCGGCGGCATAACGCGCGAGCCGTTCGGACTGATGCGCCTTCTCGTCCCAAACCAGGCCGAGCCAGGCGAGATCGCGTTCGATGGCGCCGGCGTATTCGGCCTTGCTGCGCGCGGCGTCGGTATCGTCCAGGCGCAGCACGAATTTTCCCCGGTGCTTGGCGGCGAACAGCCAGTTCAGCAGCGCCATGCGGGCATTGCCGATGTGCAGCAGGCCGGTCGGGCTGGGGGCGAAACGAACCTTGATCGTCATGCTTTACCGGTAAAACCGTTGGTGATCGGATAGCGGCGGTCGCGGCCGAACGCGCGCGCGGTGATTTTAACGCCCGGCGGGGCCTGGCGCCGTTTGTATTCGGCCCGGTCCAGCATGCGCCAGACACGCTCGACAATGGCCGCATCATGCCCCGCGGCGACGATGTCGCGCAGCGCCATATCCTCCTCGATCAGGCAATGCAGGATCGCGTCCAACTCGTCGTAGGGCGGCAGAGAATCCTGATCGGTCTGGTCGGGCTTCAGTTCCGCCGACGGCGCCTTGGTGAGAATCCGCTCCGGGATCACCCGGCCCTCGGGACCCTTGAGCCCCGCCGGGCGATGATCGTTCCGCCAACGGGACACGTTATAAACGGTCGTCTTGTAGATATCTTTCAGCACCGAATAGCCGCCGCACATGTCGCCGTAGAGCGTCGCGTAGCCGACCGACATCTCGGACTTGTTGCCGGTCGACAGAACCATGTAGCCGAGCTTGTTGGAGATCGCCATCAAGGTAATGCCGCGCGAGCGCGCCTGAACGTTCTCTTCCGTCGTATCCTTTTCGTGCCCCACGAACACCTCGCGCAGCATGGTATCGAACGCCTGCATCGCCGGCTCGATCGAGATCGTATCGAGCTGCACGCCGAGCAGCCCGGCGGCCGCGGCGGCGTCTTCGAGGCTTTCCCGCGACGTATAGGGAGACGGCATCATCACGCAATGCACCCGGTCCGCGCCGAGCGCATCGACGGCGACCGCCGCGCTCAAGGCGCTGTCGACGCCGCCCGACAGGCCGATCAGCACTCCGGGGAAATAGTTCTTATCGACGTAATCGCGCAGGCCCATGACCATGGCGCGATAGATGTTCTCGACGCGTTCCAACGCCGGCGTTGCCGTTACGGTGCCGCAGCGCCAAGCGCCGTTTTCTTGCCAGCGGCCCGATACCACGGCCTCGTCCCACGCCGGCACCCGAACGCCGACGGCGCCCTCGGCATCCATCACGAACGACGAGCCGTCGAACACCAATTCGTCCTGACCGCCGACGAGATTGACGTACATCAACGGCAGGCCGGTCTCACTAACCCTGTTTTGCGCGTAGCGTTCGCGCATATGCGTCTTGTCCACCTCGAAGGGCGAGCCGTTGATGACGACCAGCATCTTCGCGCCTTGTTTCTTGAGGTGCGCCGCGACCGCCGGCTTCCACATGTCCTCGCAGATCATCACGCCGAGCGGTACGCCCTTGAACGGGATCGGTTCCGGCAACGGCCCGGCGCTGAACACGCGCTTCTCGTCGAACACGCCGTAGTTGGGCAGGTCGTACTTCAGCCGCGTCTCGGCGATCCTGCCGTCCTCGAGCAGCAAGGCGGCGTTATAAAGCCGGCCGTCCACGCGCCACGGCGCCCCCAGCAGGACGGCGGGGCCGCCGTCGGCGGTTTCCCGCGCAAGATCCGTCACCTGCGCGGCCACGTACGCCTGGAACGAGCGCTTGAGAACCAGATCCTCGGGCGGATAGCCGGCCACGAACAGCTCGCCGCAGACCAGGAGATCGGCAGCCGAAGCCTCGGCCCGGGCGCGGCGTACCTTGTCGATATTGTTCGCCACGTCCCCGACCGTGGGGTTCAATTGCGCCAGGGCGATGTCGAGCGTCTGGGTCATATCCCGGGGTTTTCTGCGGGGCCGCCAATCGGCCGGAACGCGGCAGGGTAGGCGGCGCTTCCGGGCCTGTCAACGTCACCCTGGCCCATGCGGGCGCCGGTTGATTGCCCCCGTCCGCGCCGCTTCACACGATTGACCGGAACCAAACAGCGGTTCCGATAAATCATGATCCGATCTACAATGCACACAATAAACGACATATTAACCAATACCCTGTGCTCTTAGGCGATGACTAAAAAATCTAACGAGACCGGCGGCTCGAAACCGGGCGCGTCCGAATTCTGCGAGCGGCTCGCCGACACGGCGATCGATCTGTTCGTC
>JAVJPD010000300.1:0-1340 GCA_040216475.1 Rhodospirillales bacterium | reverse complement strand
GGCCAGATGAGCTTCTGGGCCGCCACCGTGATCACCAACCTGTTCACGGCCATTCCCCTTGTCGGCGACGAAATCCTGGCGTGGCTGCGCGGCGGGTTTACGATCGACAATCCCACGCTGAAGCGTTTCTTCTCGCTCCATTATCTACTGCCGTTCGTGATTTTCGCGCTGGTATTCCTGCACCTGTGGGCGCTGCACGTCGGCAAGTCCAACAACCCGCTCGGCGTCGACGTCAAACAACCCGGCGACACCATTCCGTTCCATCCTTACTACACCGCGAAGGATGCGTTCGGCTTGGGCGTGATGATGCTGGTGTATCTCTCGTTCGTCTTTTTCGCGCCTGACTTCTTCGGCGAGCCGGATAACTACATCGAGGCGAACCCCTTGGTCACGCCGGCGCAGATCGTGCCCGAATGGTACCTGCTGCCCTATTACGCCATCCTGCGGGCCTTCACGGACGATTTTATCGTCTTTCAGATCCTCTCGCTCGGCGGCTTCCTGATGTCGGCAAAACTCGCCGGCGTTCTGGCCATGTTCGGCTCGATCCTGCTGCTGATGTTCCTGCCTTGGCTGGACACCTCACCGGTGCGCAGCTCGCGCTTCCGCCCCGTTTACAAATGGTTCTTCTGGATTCTGTTCCTGGATTGCATCGTATTGGGGTACATCGGCGCGAAACCGCCCGAAGGTCACTTCATATGGATCGGTCAGGTCGCCACGACCTACTACTTCTTCCACTTCCTGATTCTGTTGCCGGTTCTCGGTAAGCTCGAACGGCCCTTGACGGTGCCCGAAAGCATTAGCGCGGCCGTTACCAAAAGCAGCGCCTAGGCCCAAGGAGAGTCGTCATGAAAAAAACGATCACTGCCGTTTTCGCTGCTCTCCTGCTGAGTGCCGGCACGGTCAATGCGGCCGTCGAAGCGCCGAAACCGCCGAAACAGGACTGGTCTTTTGGCGGCATTTTCGGCACCTACGACCGGAGCGCCGCACAACGCGGATTTCACGTGTATAAAAACGTGTGCGCAGCCTGCCACTCCATGAATTATCTCTATTACCGGCATCTTGCCGGGATCGGACTCACCGAGCCGCAGGTCAAGGCCATCGCCTCGACGGTCGAGGTTACCGATGGCCCGAACGACGACGGCGAAATGTTCAAGCGCAAGGGCCTGCCGAAGGACCCGTTCCTGGCGCCGTTTCCCAACGAGAAGGCCGCGCGGGCGGCCAACAACGGCGCTTATCCGCCGGACCTGTCCGTCATCGTGAAGGCCCGCCACGGCGGCGCCGATTACATTTACGCGCTGCTGACCGGCTACGGCAATCCGCCCAAGGACATCAAAATGATG
>JAVJPD010000299.1:0-2397 GCA_040216475.1 Rhodospirillales bacterium | reverse complement strand
CGCGGTGGCGCAGATCACCGAACGGCAGCTGACGATGAAACCCGAAGGTGTCTTGAAAACCCAGGGCTATTCAAGGTGAAAAAGAGGCGCCGCATGTTACGTGGAAAGCGCAAGAATAAAAACTGAACCAATATTTTGATTGCCTCAAATCCCTCGGTAGTTTTCATCCCCCTCACTTCGGTGCGTATTTGGCGCCGCGTAGAACGGTGCGCACGCAAGCCTTGTGGCTCTTGTCGTTCTTCTGCCCGCGGTCGCACTTACGAACGTTGCTGTAAAGTCGGCCGCCGCGGTCGACGATGCAGGCGTTCTTGAGCGTGCGCGTGCAGTTGCCGAAGTTGTCGGTCGCTTCCTTCGCGTACGAGCGGAAGGCCTGGGATTTCGAAAGCCCATAATCGAGATCGCTCATCAGCGCCTTGGCGCAGGTGACGCACGAGCGCGTCGTGCCGAAAATGTTGATGTTCTTGATTTTCCGAATGTTGTCGAGGGCCGTCCGTTTCCGTTTTTTCATGCGCGGCGAATAGAGTTTCGCCGCCTGTTCGTAATAGAGAACGGCGCTCAGGTGATCCTTGCGCTGGTAGGCGTCCCAAGCGACTTTGGAAAGTGCCCGGCCGAGCGCGTCCTTGATGTCGGCGCTCTTTGGGTTGAGGGTATGCGCCCGGCGGTAGTGGGCGACGGCGTCGGCGTAGCGTTTCGCGCGGAAACTCGCGTTCCCGTAATTGTAGTACTTATCCGCTTGTGTCCGGGGGCTGCCGGATGGGGATTTGTTCGGCGCGTATCGCGGCGTTGGCGCCGGTTGTGGGGTCGGGGCCGCGCCGCAGCGGAAATTGCGCCCGGAATGATCGGTGCACCAGCCGGTCGGGCCGGCGCTCGCGGGGGCGGCGTTCAGCAAAAGAACCGCCGGCAGGGCGGGGAGAACACCGTAAAGGGTCCGTAGCAGCCGCATCGCGCTCACCATGCCGTCTCTGTACTTGCCGAAGACCGAAAAAGACGAAGCAGAGCCGTGATCGTCGGGAAAGATTACGCCGGTTCGCGTCCTCGCGGAACCGAAATGGCGGGTCCGGCGCGCGCGTTTCCGAACACAAATTCCCGCCGATCCCTTCCAAAACCCCCGGAATTCCGCGGCTTGAAATAGATAAAATTTTATCTAAATTAAAACTAAAATATAGATAAAGTGTAGTTAAAGTAACTGTAAACTATTATTTTGACTTAACCCTTTTTTTACTTTCATACTCCTCGCGAACATTGAATTAAGTTGTTCAGACAATCATCAGGAGGAAGTCATGAAGGTCCGCAACATCAAAGAAATCCGCAACGACGACTCCGGCGCCACCGCCATCGAATACGGCCTGATCGCCGCGCTCGTGTCCGTGGCCGCCATCGGCGCGTTGACCGCCATGGGCGGCAACCTGTCGGTCATGTTCACGACGGTTTCGACCGCGCTGAGCAACGCCGTCGGCGGCGGTTGATCGCTTAGAACCAGAACACTCTCTCCCCTGTGTTCCTCCCCTGGATCGCCGAGCGACTCCAACCCCGGGCCTACCGCCCGTTCTTAAGGCCCGGGGCGGGGAGGGGGAGCGAGAGAGAAAGAAATTTTCAGGAGAGACAGGAAAGCCGTCGCAAACCGGATGAATTCGTAAAAGCAAAAAAATCACCGTGACCGGTGGCAGGACCCCACGCCATGCTCAATGTCATCCCTTTTCCTCACATACTGATTGCGTCGTTCGCGGCCCTGTTGGTCGCCGCCGCCGTGTGGGATGTCCGCACCTTTACCATTCCCAACCGCCTGAACCTGGCGATGGCGCTTCTGTTTCCCGTTTATGCCTTTTCCGTGCCGCAGCCGGTCGACTGGCTGTGGACCGCCGTTATTGCGTCGATCGTATTCGCCGGCGGCCTCGGCCTGTTCGCGCTGAACGCGCTCGGCGGCGGCGACGTCAAGATGCTGGCCGCCGTGTCGCTGTGGGCCGGTCCTACCATGATCTTCGACTTTTTGATCGTGACCGCGCTCGCGGGCGGCGCGATGGCCGTTCTGCTGACGGCGCGTTCGCGTTCGGTCGCGGCGCTGGCGCTCGGCGCCATCGGCAAGAAACACCTGCGCGAGTCGGTGCTGGAAAAACCGATGCCGTACGGGATCGCCATCGCCGCCGGCGGCCTCGCCGTCGCCGTGAAGTCGTGGCCGGGCACGTTTTAAGGGCGCTTGAAGGAGCAAAGCCATGCGCATGATCGGATTGAGAAACGTTCTGTTGATTGTCCTGGCCGTTGCGGCCGCCGGCATGACCGCCTTGTACGCCCGCAACTGGATGGCGAACGAACGCGCGGCGCTGATGAAGAACCAGCCGGTAAAGTACGTCGAAGCCAACACCGTGCAGATTCTGGTCGCCGACGGCGATCTGAGCGTCG
>JAVJPD010000298.1:0-7243 GCA_040216475.1 Rhodospirillales bacterium | reverse complement strand
ACGCTCTTCCGATCTCCCTGCCAGGGTGCAGGCGAGGGTATCGGCGACGGCGACCTTGGTCCAATGAACGGCCTCGGCGGGCAGGCTTTGGAACGTGATGGCCCGCAGGCGTTCGGCGATTTGGATAGCGATCTCGGTCATGGCGGCGTCTCCCTGTTTTCCCGGATTATAGAGGAAAACCGGAGGCGGAAGCTAGCGCACCAGATCCTTTTCGAGTTCGACCTGAACCGGGGTCTTGGCCAGCCGGTGGCGGTATATTTGCAGGTTTTCCATGACCCGCTGAACGTAGTTGCGGGTTTCGTTGAAGGGGATCATTTCGATCCAGTCGATCACGTCGACGTCCTTCGCGCGCGGATCGCCGTTTTCCTTGATCCAGCGTTTGACCCGGCTGGGCCCGGCGTTATAGGCGGCGACCGCCATGATGTAGGAGCCGTCGAACTCCTCGATCATACTGAGCAGATAGGTTTGGCCGAGCTTGAGATTGTAGTCGGGGTCGGCGGTTAGGCGGCCGCGCGAATAGGCGAGTTTCATCTGTTTCGCCAGGCGTGAAGCGGTGCCCGGCATCAGCTGCATCAGTCCGCGCGCGCCGGCGTGGCTCAGCGCTTCCGGATTGAAGGCGCTTTCCTGGCGAATGACGGCCAGCACCAGAGGCACTTCGAGGGTATGCGCGCCGCCGTTGCGCAACGGCGCCGGCGGGATCAGTTGAGGATAACCGGATTCGACCAGGATACGGCCATCCTCGCGCAAGGAGCGCTTCGCGACCCGGATGGCGATGTCGGGCCGGTCGTAGATGCGCGCCAGCGCCGCCGTCATGGCGCGCCATTCGGGCGTATTTTTCATACGGTAAAGCGCCATGACGAAGGGCCGCACATGATCCTTGCGGCCGATTTGAATCAGCAGCCGCACGGCACGCACCAATTCATGTTCGGCGTACGCGTGTATGGTTTTTTTGTCGACCTGCGGCTCCGGCGGCAGCGACAATTGCCGGTGCTGCTTCGGCAGGCGCGCCAGGGCAAGCTGGCCGTAATAGGCCGTCGGATATTTCGCCGCCGTTTGGAACCATTTGGCGGCTTCCTTCTTGTCGCTCATCGCTTCGGCGGCGCGCGCAGCCCAATAGGCGGCCCGCGCCCGGCTGACCGGATAGTTCACGTGCGCGAACATGCGGGTGAAATGCATTTTAGCGATCTTGAAATCCTTGAGAAAGCGCAAGGCAATCCAGCCGGCCAGCCATTCGCTTTCGGCGTATTTGCTGCCCTTTTTGTGTCCCGTGCCGTCGGCGACCCGGTAGGCTTGCGTAATGAAACCTCTCTGCAGCGACGTGCGCGCGAGGATGGCGCGTTCGTTCCACCATTTCGACGGGTGTGGCAGGGTTTCGAGGTCCGGCAATTTGTCGAGAAGCTGCACGGCGGATTCGATCTTGCGTTTTTCGCGCCGCCACCTCAGCCGTTCGTACGCCAATCCCAGATCGTCCTTGTATTTCTCCGGCACTTTGTCGATGGCCGTGTCGACGTTGCCGCGGCGAAAACGCAGTTGCAGGCGGGCGAAGGCCAGCAGCCGGTATTCCTTGTCGACCTTCCAGAGCATCCGGCGCGACGGCCAATAGCGGCCTTCCCACAGCAGCCGGTCGAGCCGCTTGGTATGATCCTCGGCGCTCAGGATTTTCCGGTAGCGGTTATAAAAAACCCGCTCCTTGCTTTTGCCGCCGAAATTGCCGTTGATCCAGAGGTAGCGGATCATGGCACGGGCTTTTTCCGTGTGGCCGGCCGCCAGCATCGCGCCGGCCAGTTGCGTGCGGCCGTCGTCGCTCACCGGCGGAAGTTTTTTGAACCATCGGATGGTTTCCTCGGAAGACAGGCTGTTGCCCATGGCTTCCTCGGCACGGCGGCGCAGCAACTCCTGGTCGGGCCACTGCGGATTCTTGGCGATGAATGCCGAGATTTCCCCGAAAGAGGCCGACGATCCGGGCCGGGTCATGTCGAGCCATCGGATGATCTTGGCGGGCAGGGGGTCGCCGATGTCCTTGGCGATCCGCTCGGCGCGCTTCCAGCGGTTCTCGTCGGCGGCACGAAAGGCGGCCTGGGCCTGTTTGACTTCCTTATCGGTCAGGGTTTTTGCCGTAGCGGCAGGGATGCCCGGTCCGGCGATAGCGGCCAGAACGATCAAGAGGACAGAAAGCCCCCTTATCCAGGGGCGTTGCGTCCAGGAGCGGCGGCGCCATGAGAACGGACTGGTCGGCACGTCTCCCCCCTTCGGCATGGTTCCCAGCATTAAAGGGAATGTAAGGAGGCTCGATGACGACCTCAAGTCAAGACAATCGCGAGCTCATGGGCTTTTGCGGCACCGGCACCGGCGGCGCTTGCCGTTGGCGGGTCAATGGGGGTATGGTCGGCCCAGGAAAACCAAGGGAATTACAAATGTTTAAAGGGTCAATCACCGCCCTGATCACGCCGTTCAAGAACGGGGGCGTGGATGGGGATGCTTACCAGGCGTTTGTCGAGTGGCAGATCGGCGAGGGCACGGACGGGCTCGTTCCCTGCGGCACGACCGGCGAATCGCCGACGCTTTCGCACGACGAACACATGAAAGTGACCGAACTGTGTGTCGAAGCGGCGAAAGGCCAAGTACCCGTGATTGCCGGCACCGGCTCAAACTCGACCGAAGAGGCGATCATGCTGACCAAGCATGCCAAGGAAGCGGGCTCGGACGCCGCTCTCGTGGTCACGCCTTATTACAATAAGCCGACACAGGAAGGCCTGTATCGCCACTTCAAGGCCATCCACGACGCCGTCGAGATTCCGATCGTTATCTACAATATCCCGGGGCGGTGCATCGTCGATATGTCGGTCGATACGATGGCGCGGCTCGCGCAATTGCCGAACATCGTCGGCGTTAAGGACGCGACTCAGGATTTGGCGCGCCCGCTCGTGACTCGTCAAAAGATCGGCACGGATTTCTGCCAGCTCTCCGGCGAGGACGGTACCGCCGTTCCGTTCCTGGCGGGCGGCGGGCACGGCTGCATTTCGGTGACCGCGAACGTCGCGCCGCGCCTGTGCGCCGACATGCACGATGCCTGGCAAAAGGGCGATCTCGCCACGACCATGAAACTTCAGGACCGGCTGATGCCGCTGCATCAGGCCTTGTTCTGCGAAACCAGCCCCGGTCCGGTCAAATACGCCGCCAGCCTGCTCGGTAAATGCAGCGCGGACGTTCGCCTGCCGTTGTGCGAAATCGCCGATCAAAGCAAGCAACGGGTTAAGGACGCCCTGATTTCCGTCGGATTGATGAACTGACCGGCCGCCGGCTCCGTAAAATCGATGGCACGCAAAAAAAACTCGGGCAATTTCGCGGCCCAAAACCGCAAGGCCCGGCACAACTTTTCCATCGAGGAGAATTTCGAGGCCGGGATCGTTCTGACCGGCACGGAAGTGAAATCACTGCGCAAGAACGGCGCGACGATCACCGAGTCGTTTGCTTCGGAAAAAAACGGCGAGATCTATCTCTTCAACGCCTACATTCCGGAATATGAATCCTCGCGTCATTTCAGTCACGAGCCGCGCCGGCCGCGCAAACTTCTGCTGCATCGGCGCGAGGTCGCGCGCCTGATCGGTGCCGTGCAGCGCCAGGGGCTGACCCTGGTGCCGCTGTCGATCTATTTCAACGACCGGGGAATTGCCAAGGTCGATCTGGCGCTGGCGCGCGGCCGGGCCAAGGCCGACAAGCGCGCGGCCATCAAGGATCGGGACTGGAAGCGCGACAAGGCCCGGCTGATGCGGGAAAGAAGCTGATTTTAGCCGTATTTTCATGTAAATAAATCGTGGGGAAAACGACGGAAAACCGGCCTTCGGCCGTTAAACCGTCAACAGGAGTATAGGCACAACAGGCAGGCGGTTCTCACGGTCAGAAAGGTAAGGCGTGGATTTCAAACGCTTCGGCAAGACTCAAACTTTGATTTTCACGGCGCTCGCCGCCGCCGCGGTCGCGTTGTGGGCCGGACATGGGTACGTCAGCGATCTGTTCGCCAAATCCTATGCTTCGGACAAATCCGGCAAGAAGAAATCGAAAAACGGTGTACCGGTGATCGTCAAACCGGTGACGAAGACCGTGAACAAAATTCGCGTCGAGGCCATCGGTACGGCGCGCGCCAAGCAATTCGTGACGATGTATCCGGAAGCATCCGGAGAAATCGTCGACTTTAAGGTCGAGGCCGGGCAGCGGGTTAAGAAAGGCCAGGTCATCCTCGAATTGGATTCGGAAACCGCCAAGCTCGCAAAGCGGTTGGCCGAGACGCGTTTGACCGAAGCGAAACGCCTGCTGAGCCGCTCGCAACAACTTCGCAGCAGCCGGGTCAATTCGTTGGCCAACGTTCAGGACGCGCAAACCGTTTACGAGCGTGCCGAGCTGGAATTGGCCCAGGCCCGCGACGCCTTGACTCACCGGGTTTTGCGGGCACCGTTCGCCGGCGTCGTCGGTATTCCGAAAGTCGAAAACGGCGACCGCGTCACCCCGGCGACTCCGATCATCACGATCGACAACCGCGAGACGATCCTGGTCGAATTCGATATTGCGGAAAAATATCTCTCCCGGCTCCGGGCCGGCCAGCCGGTTTCCGCGGTGACGCCGACGTTTCAAGAGCGGATGATCGAGGGAAAGATCGACAAGATCGACAGCCGCGTCGATCCGGTGTCGCGCAGCATCCGGGTCCGAGCGGCATTTCCGAATGCCGAGGATTTGTTACGTCCCGGCATTTCCTTTTTCGTAACCCTGCTGTTATCCGGCCGGGAGGTTTTCTCGGTGCCGCAATTGGCCGTGCAATGGGAAGGCGGCAAGAGTTACGTCTGGCGGATCGTCAAGGGAAAAGCCGAAAAGGTGATCGTGCGCTCGGTCAACCGGCTCAGCGACACCATTCTGGTCGCGGGCGAGCTGAGCGCCGGCGATCAGGTCGTCGTCGAGGGCGTACAGCGTTTGCGGCCCGGCCGGCAGGTCGACATCCAGCCTTTGACATTCGGCGCCGCTTCGGAATCGTGAGGCGGCGGTGACGGAACGAGCCAACGATCTTCCCGCCCTCAGTATCCGTCGTCCGTTCCTGGTTGCGGTCCTGAACCTGCTGATCATCGTCGCCGGAATCAGCGCCCTGATGGGCGTCGAGGTCCGCGAGCTGCCCGATGTCGACCGGCCCATCGTAACCGTTCGCGCGGACTATCCCGGCGGATCGCCGGAAACCATCGATGCCGAAATCACCACGGCCGTCGAACGGGCGGTCGCGCGCGTCAACGGCGTCGTGTCTGTGCGCTCCTCCAGCGAAGAGAATAACTTCCGCATCCGGGCCGAATTCAGCCCGTCGGCGAACCTGATCGACGCGGCCAACGACGTGCGCGAAGCCGTCAGCCGGGTCGAGCGCGAACTGCCCGAAGGCGTCGAGGACATTTTCGTGATCAAGGCCGACGCCGACGCCGGCGCCATCGTCAAGTTGGCCGTTTCGAGCGGCAGCTTGTCGATAGACAAGCTCACGCGCATGGTCGAGGACCAAATCGTTCCCGAATTGACCTCCATCGACGGCGTGGCCGACGTGCGGCTGTTCGGCCAGCGCGAGCGCACCCTGCGGGTCGTGCTCGATCCCATGCGTCTGGCCGCGCACCGCCTGTCGGTCTCCGACGTCGCGCGGGTGATGCGCAACGCCCGTTACGACGTGCCCGCGGGCAGTTTCGAATCCAACGAACAGGAAGTACTGGTGCGCGCCAACGCCTCCGTCACCGATCCCAAGAAGATCGAAGACCTGATCCTGCGCGGTCCGGTGCGTCTCGGCGACGTAGCCGAGGTGTTCTTCGCGCCGGCGGACGCGGAAAATTACGTGCGCTTGAACGAGCGCACTATCCTGAGCCTCGGCATCGTGCGCCAGCCCAAATCCAATACGGTATCGATCGCAAAGGACGTGGACCGGGTCATCGCGCGCCTCAACCAGCAATTTCCGCAAGTTTCCGTCGAGAAGTTTTACGACGGTTCCATCTTCATCAAGGGCTCGATCAAGGAGGTTCTGTTCAGCCTTCTGCTGACGGTCTCGATCGTCGTCTCCGTCATCGGGCTCTTTATCGGGCAACTGCGCGCGGCGTTCATTCCCGCGGTCGCGATCCCGATCTCCCTGATCGGCGCCGTGGCGGCGATTTGGCTGCTGGGCTTTTCGGTCAACCTCATCACCTTGCTGGCGCTGGTGCTGGCATCGGGCATCGTTGTCGACGACGCCATCGTGGTGCTGGAGAACATCCAACGCCTGCGCGCCCAGGGCATTGCTCCTAAGGCGGCGGCGGTTATCGGCACCCGGCAGGTGTTTTTCGCCGTCGTCGCGACGACGGTCACGCTGATCTCGGTGTTCGTGCCGATCTCCTTTTTGCCGACCACGGCGGGCAAGTTGTTTCAGGAGTTCGGGTTCGTCCTGGCAGTGACGGTATCGCTATCTTCGTTCGTGGCCTTGACGATGGTGCCGATCTTCGCCTCGAAGCTGCCCGACCCCCGGCGTAAAAGCACCGCCGCCGCGAAAAGCAACGTCGCCCGCGAGGCCTTGGATCGTTTGGGGCGCGAGTTTCACGCGGCCTACGGCAAGGTCTTGAACAAGGTGTTGGCGGCGCCGCTGGTGGTACTGGGGATTTGTTGCATCGTCATCTCAGGCGCCGCGGTGACGTTCACATCTCTCGGCGAGGAGCTGGTGCCGCAGGAGGACCGGGGCAACATCGTCATCCGCCTCACCGGACCGGACGGCACCGGAATCGACTTCATCGACCGCCAGGTCGAACACGTTGAACGCATTCTCCGGCCTTACGTCGCCGACGGCACGGCCGAACGGCTGTTCACGGTTTCGGGCCGCTACGATCCGAACCGGGGCTGGGTCGAGGTTCCCTTGCGCGATTGGTCGGAACGGACCCTCAGCGAAGGCGAGATCGCCGATAAGCTCAATCCCGAATTGCAGCGGATCGCCGGCGCCCGTGTCTATCTCCGGCGCAGCAACAGCCTGAATTTGCGCAACGCCGACGGCGGTTTGGAATTCGCCCTGACGGGCGCCAACTACGATCGAATTTTCGAGGCGACCAAGAAATTCGCCTTGCTGATCGAACGGGAAATCCCGCAACTCCGGAATTTACGGATCGAGTTCCGCGCCACCCAACCGGAGCTGTCGCTTTCCATCAACCGGCGCCGCGCGACCGATCTCGGCGTGTCGATCGAGGATTTGGCCTCGACCGTGCAGGTGCTGGCC